>JBKJTI010000303.1:0-6509 GCA_046590425.1 Cypionkella sp.
ATGATGCCACTGATCACCCGTCGGTCATCGACGCGCGGCACCCCATGTGAGAGCGGAAAGAACGGCGAAATCCGCGACATCTGGGCATCGGATAAAAGGATCATCTCGGTCATGGCACCACCCCCTTTGATGCCGCCAGTGAATCAATCAGTTGTCCAGCACGCAAGCGATTTAATGGGATCAAACACCTAGACCTGGCACGAGGCCATTGCGGAAAGGGGAGTGCGGGGTATCTGTGGTGACATCGCGGGCGAGCCGTGATAGAGTACGACGATCTTATTGCCGCGCAGCGATTCCAGCCCGCCTTCCTTGCTGGCGATGTAGTTCACGATGCCGGAAGTTTCCGAATAGGGGTTCAGCAGCAGTGGGAAAACGTAAGAAAACACCCGGCCATTGGTGGTGTCGGTGCGGCCATGGTTCACCGTGATCAGCGGCACCTTATCCGCCGTCACGCCATCAATCATCGCATAGGCGATACGCACCGAAAGCGGGTTCCAGGCGGCAATATCAGCGTGGCTTTTCTGGCGCTGACAGCACTCAACGCCCTTTTCCACCGCATATTCGGTCTCACATTCATCCCACACCAACTTCACGCCGACATCGCGGGGGTTGATCAGGGTCATGTAATCAATAGACCCGCCGAAGAACCCGGTGCCGCCGGCAGCATAGGGGCCGACACGGTAGGATTGCAGCGGGAAGTATTGCTCATCCGCTCGCGCAGCATGGCCTGCGGCAAGGGTCGCCACGGTCAGCTCCGTTATGGTGATACGTTTCAGAAAAGACATGATGGCTCCGTAGGTTAAGAGATGTTGCGCGCAAACTTGCGCTTTGCACGGTCAAGGAGGGCCGCCAGCCCGTTTGGCTCGGCGATCAGGAAAGCGATGATGAGCACGCCAAGGATGATCCGCGGCACCAGTTCCAAGACGCCCGTGTCGACCAGGCCGCCGAAAGCCAGCGCCGACAGCCGCGACAGCAGCAGCGGGAACACCACAGTCAGCCCCGCGCCTGGGAAAGCACCGCACAGGGTGGCCAAGCCGCCGATGATGATGATGATGAACAGCACATCGAAGGATCGGTCGAGATCGAAGCCCGCAGGCTCCACCGTGCGCAGATTAGGTGAAGGCCCACAGAAACCCCGCCACGCCGATGATGGCCGACGATAGCGCGAAGGCGACGAGTTTGGTTTTGAGGACCGGGACGCCGATGATCTGGGCTGCGGTTTCATCGTCACGGATGGCGATCAGGTCGTTGCCCAAGGGTCCGACAGTAAACGCCCAGACGCCAAGGGTGATCAGGCTGACAAGGCTCAGCGCCAGCAGATAGCGCGCGGTGGTGCCGTGCAGGCTATGGCCCAGCCACGACAGCGCCGGGGCCGAGATCACGCCAGACGGGCTATAGTTGGAAAATCAGCCGAACTTGGTCAGCGCCCATTGCAAGAAGAATTGGGCTGCGAGGGTCGACACCGCCAGATAGTACCCGCGCAGGCGCAGGCTGGGCAGGCCAAAGATCAGGCCGACGGCTGCGGCGGTCAGGGCGGACAGCAGAATGGTGATCGGCAGTGGCAGGTTCAGGCGCAGTTGAAAGTTATAGGCCGCGAAGGCCCCTACGGCCATGGAGGCCGCCGATC
Source organism: Cypionkella sp. (assembly GCA_046590425.1). Lineage (GTDB taxonomy): Bacteria > Pseudomonadota > Alphaproteobacteria > Rhodobacterales > Rhodobacteraceae > Cypionkella. The sequence continues at coordinate 1,628 of JBKJTI010000303.1, forward strand.
CAAGCGAGACTTGGCCGCCATATCCGGTCAACAGGTTCAACCCGACCCCGGCCAAGGCGAGCGCGAGGAAGGGCAACAGCATCGCCTCGATCACATAGGGCGAGGCCACGGCGGGCACCGCAACAAAAGCGATCAGCAGCACGGCGGCAAGGGGCCACCTGCGCCGCCAGACCCTCGGGCGTGTTGCCGTTGGTGAAACACCAATCCGACACCCAAGCGGCCATATCCCGCCCGGCGCGGCTGGAGCCGCCTTGAAAGATCTCGGGCTGCGGATCGGCGGGTTTCGGCTTCATCGTGTAGTTTCACCTCGGCCTCGGCCCCCAAGCGATCAGCGGCCAAAGTCACGGCGGTTTCGGTCAAAGCAAGGGTCTTCGACGGGGTAGTGATATTGCCGGAAAGACCGACCAGTTTCAGCGTGGACATCAGCAGCTTCCCAAACACGACAAAGTTGCTGTACTTTAACCCTGCTGCCGCTGGACGGCCATTTCAAAGAACTCCACCGCTGTGGAAGGATCATCCCCAAAGCCGCTGTCGGACGGTAGGTTCTCGCGGTTTGGGCTCAATTCAGCCGAGCCCAATTCAGCCGAACCCAGAAACGTCGGCGGGCCGGAGCCTGCGCTAAAGCGGCAGGCGCTTGAACACGGTCTTCAGCATCAGATAAAAATCAAACCGCAGGTTGCGCCGCCGCTGATAGATCAAATCCAGCTTGGCCTTGCGCGGCACGCAAGCCCGCGCATAGACCGCATCGGTTTCGGCGGCGGTCTTGCAGCGCGCCAGCAGCAATTCCTCGTGGCGGTGATACACAATCGTCGCAAGCCCGGTGATGCCGGGGCGCGATTTCAGCACTTCGGCGTAAATCTCGGGGAAGCGTTCAACATATTCCCGCAGCGGTGGGCGCGGGCCGACAAAGCTGATATCACCCTTCAGCACATTCCAAAGCTGCGGCAATTCATCCAAGCGGGTGCGGCGGATAAACCGCCCGGCGCGGGTGATCCGGCTGGATTTGTCGCCGCCCGAAACCCCCGCTTCGGCAGGCCGCACCGTCATGCTGCGGAACTTCGCCAGCATAAAGCTTTGCGTCGGTGTCTTCATCCGCTCCGCCCAATAGATCACCGGGCGGCCATCCAATACCAGGATCGCGAGCGCAGTCAGCAGCCCCAAAGGCAGCAACGGCACCGCCAGCACCAGCACCGCCAGCACATCCAGAAAGCGTTTCATCGGCGTCATTGCGGCCCTCGGGTGGATTGCCATTCCGCCACCATCGCGGCGGCATCCGACTGGTTTTCAGCAAAGTGGTAATGCTGCGCCAGCAGGCTGCAATCAAGCGTGATCCGTTGATAGGCCGTCACGGGCGCGGGCTGATAGTGCCAATCTGCCCTCGCCGCCCGCGCCAGATCGGCCATCGTCACCGGATTTGGCGCGCCAAGGTTCAGCACGGGCGGCAACTTTTGCCCCAGCAGGCGCGCTAAAACATCTGCCAAAGTGATCGGCCCGATATAGCTGCGCACCGGCCCAGTTCCGTCTGCGAAAGCGTCAATCCGGGTCGGCTGTCCGGGTGTAATCCCCGCCAGCAAAGCATCTGCCCCCGCCACATTGCCAATCCGCAAAGCTGTGATTGCCAAACCCCGCGCGCGCCACCGGCACGCCACGGCCTCAGCCTCCAGCTTGGTGCGGCCATAGTCATTGACGGGATGGGTCGGCGTATCCTCGCGGCACGCCTGCCCGCCATTCACCCCATAAACCGCCGAAGACGAGGCCAGCAAAACCTGCCCGATTCCCGCCTGAACCGCCGCCGCGCAGCACGCCTCGGCAAGTTGCGCATTGAGCGCCAGATCGCCCCGCACCGCCGCCGCCAACACGATCATCGCCCGAAACCGTCCCGCCTCAAGTGGCGTCCCAGACAGGGGATGCCACTCCACCTGCGGCAGATCCAAAGGCAAAGCCGCCCCGCGATGCTGCAAGCTCGGAACCAGACCGCCCAGCGCCCAAGCCCGCGCGAGCAGCCGTCCAACCCGCCCGCTTGCTCCTACGACCACCGTCTGATTGATCAAGTCTGACATGCGCCCGTTATAGAAGATTTGCAGGCCGCAGCCAGAGTTCTGACGTGGAGCCCCGTGTGGGAACGTCAGATGCCTCCGGCGGGGATATTTGAGCACAGAGGATGACCTGGAACAAAATGCGTGCAACGGTAAACAAATCGTAAACGCCCACCCTCTAACCCATTGATTCCTATAAAGCGCCCCAATGCGCCACGCGTGGACAACCCCGCCCCCGATCTGGCATAATCCCGCCATGCTCACCCTGTGCCGCGACTGCCTCACCCAATTTGACGCCGGAGCCCGCTGCCCAAGCTGCCGCTCTCCCCGCCTGCTTGCCCACCCTGAATTGAACCAGCTTTCGATCGCCCACATGGATTGCGACGCCTTCTATGCCAGCGTCGAGAAACGCGACAATCCTGACCTGCGCGACAAAGCCGTGATCGTCGGCGGCGGCACCCGAGGCGTGGTCTCAACCTGCTGCTACATCGCCCGCATCCATGGGGTGAGGTCCGCGATGCCGATGTTTCAGGCGCTGAAACTCTGCCCCGAAGCCGTGGTCGTGAAGCCCCGGATGTCGGTCTACGTCGACGCCTCGCGTGCGATCCGCGCGATGATGGAGGCGCTGACCCCCGCCATCGAACCGCTTTCCCTCGACGAAGCTTTCCTTGACCTGACGGGAACCGAACGCTTGCACGGCGCGACCGCTGCTGTGGTCTTGGCACGGCTGGTGAAGCAGATGGAGGATGAGTTGGGCCTGTCAGGATCAGTTGGCCTGTCGCACAACAAGTTCCTCGCCAAGATCGCCTCCGATCTGGACAAACCGCGCGGCTTTTCCATCATCGGCCGGGCTGAAACCGAAGCCTTCCTGCAACCCAAGCCGGTGCGGATCATCTGGGGCGTCGGCACCGCCGCGCAGGCCTCGTTGGAAAAGGCCGGGATCCGTACCATCAGCGACCTGCTGCGTTGGGACCGCACCGATCTTGTCGCCCGCTTTGGCAGCATGGGCGACCGCTTGTGGCATCTGGCACGCGGACTGGATACGCGGCGGGTCAACCGGGGTGAGAAACTGAAGTCGATCAGCAAGGAAACGACGTTCTTTGAGGATACCTCTGACCCCGATCTGCTTGACGGCCATTTGTGGCGGTTGGCCGAGCAAGTCGCCGACCGCGCCAAGGCCAAGGCTTTGTCGGGCAAGACCGTCACGCTGAAACTAAAACGCTCCGATTTCCAACTGATCAGCCGCCGCCATACCCTCAGCGATCCGACCCAACTAAGCGACCGTATCTACCGCGCCGCCCGCGCTTTGTTTGATCAGACCGACCGCAAGGGCCCCTACCGTCTGATCGGCGTAGGCATCAGCGATTTGGCCCCCGAGGCGCAGGCCGACCTTTCCGCCGATCTACTGGACCCCACCGCAGGCAAACGCGCCGCAGCCGAGCGCGCGACCGATGCTATCCGCGCCCGCTTTGGACGTGAGGCGATTATCAAGGGGCGGGCGTTGCGATAGTGGGGGCGGTCCCAACTCGGGACCTTTTTTATGTGTTTTTAATCAATGGGTTGAGGTGGCGAAATTAAGGAGTTGTTAAGGTCTTATCGGTAGTGAGACAGCGCAGGGCATATCAAGAACCCTAAACCAAGAATTGCCGATTAGACCGCTAGTTGGAGGCTGACTATCACCTCGGCCGCCGCTATTCCGCAGCAAGCGGCAGTTGCGCGCGGCCAATCCCGACGATCTCGGCAACCACTCCTCCCATCAGGGCCTTAAAATCATCGAAGCCTGCGTGAGGGGTGATGGTGGCTTCATCCATGTAAAGCCCGCGATCAATTTCCACCTGAATCACATGCCTGCGCGCCGAGGGACGACCGTAGCTTTGCGCGATAAATGCCCCGGCGAAGGGCGTGTTGCGCGCCACCCGCAGGCCTGCGCGTTGAAAGGCGGCCTCAACTGCGTCCATCACATGCCGACCCGCCGCAGCACCAAACCGATCGCCCAGCACCACGTCGGGTTTCGGCTGACCGGGGCGGCCGTGGCCGTCGATGGCTTCATGCGGCATCGAATGGCAGTCGATCAGCACCGCCTCGCCAAAGGTTTTGTGGGTTTCTTCCAGCAACTGCCGCAGCGCGCGATGGTAAGGGTGCCAAACCTCGGCAATCCGCGCCTCGGCTTCGGCCAGACCCAGCTTGCCGCGATAGATCAGCCGCCCACCAGACACCACACGGGGAATCACCCCCAAACCCGAGGAGATGCGCGGGTTGTGCGGCACGCGGGCGATGCCTTCGATCACGCCCGGGTCAAACTCATCCGGGGCGCGGTTCAGATCCAGATAGGCGCGCGGCACATCGGCCACCAACAGCGGTGCGCCGTGCTGCACAGCCGCGCCAAACACTTGATCGACAAAGGCATCTTCCGAAGATCGGATCACGTCGCGCGACAGAATCGTTTGCGCCAGAAACGCCGCTGAATAGACCCGCCCGCTGTGCGGCGAGGCAAACACCACCGCCGTATCCTGCCGTTCGGGGCGATGGATTTGGAAAACCTGCGACACGCCACACTCCTGTTACTTTGTGATATAACTGCAAAATATCCTTTACCGATACCCCCCTTTACCCCCTTGAACCGGCTCGCGACTCTGTTTATAGCCCAGCCATCCGACGCGGTTCCGCCCGCGTCCTTTTGTTTGGGCCTTAGGGCTTGAGCGAACAGATTGGGCGGGAACGTCAGGTTCGTGGGCGGTTAGCTCAGCGGTAGAGCACTACGTTGACATCGTAGTGGCCACTGGTTCGATCCCAGTACCGCCCACCATTTCGCCGTCCCCGCAAGGGGGCAACGCTTTTCAACTGGC
>JBKJTI010000015.1:0-3573 GCA_046590425.1 Cypionkella sp.
GCTTTGCCGCCGCGTGAATTCTTGGGCTACCACCGCGCCGATGGCCAAGTCGGCACCCGCAATTACATCGGCATCCTCACCTCGGTGAACTGCTCCGGCTCGGTCGCCCGCTTTATCGCCGAAGCCGCCGAGAAAGACCCGGTGCTGTCGGCAATGCCGAATATCGACGGCTTTGTGCCCATCGTGCACAATACCGGATGTGGCATGTCTGGCGTGAATGAGGGCTACGACACCCTGATGCGCACCCTTAAAGGCTACGCCCGCAACGCCAATTTCGGCGGCATCCTGCTGGTGGGGTTGGGCTGCGAAGTGATGCAGGTGCCAGACCTCGTCGGCCAAGGCCGCCTGCGCCCCGATGGCAATTTCCGCTACATGACCATCCAGCAAACCGGCGGCACCCGTGCGACGATTGCAGCAGGTCTGAAGGTTCTGCGTGAAATGGCCGAGGTTGCGAGCCACACCGCGCGCGCCCCCGCGCCTGTGTCCAAACTGATGATCGGTCTGCAATGCGGCGGCTCGGACGGCTACTCTGGCATCACCGCAAATCCAGCACTGGGACATATGTCCGACTTGCTGGTGCAGATGGGCGGCACCACGATACTGTCGGAAACGCCTGAGATTTATGGTGCCGAACACCTGCTGACCCGCCGTGCGGTCTCAAAAGAAGTCGGTGAGAAACTACTGGAGCGCATCCAGTGGTGGGAAGACTACACCGCCCGCAACGGCGGCGAGATGGACAACAACCCATCGCCAGGCAACAAAAAAGGCGGGCTGACGACGATCCTTGAAAAATCGCTCGGGGCCGTGGCGAAAGGCGGCACCGCGCCCTTGGTCGGCGTCTATAAGTTTGCCGAACCGATCACCACGCCCGGCTTCACCTATATGGACAGCCCCGGCTACGATCCTTGCTCGGTCACCGGACAAATCGCCTCCGGGGCCACCATGATCATCTTCACCACCGGACGTGGATCGGTGTCCGGCTATAAGCCCAGCCCCTGCATCAAGCTCGCCACCAACAGCGAAATGTATGCGCGGATGGCCGAAGACATGGACATAAACTGCGGCGACATCCTCACAAACGGGGTAAGCATCGCCGCGAAAGGCACTGAAATCCTTGAGAAAGTCATCGCAGTGGCATCGGGCACCCGCACCTTCTCGGAGGAGTTAGGCTTTGGCGGCGCCGAGTTCGTGCCATGGCAAATCGGCGCAGTGATGTAACAAACCGCAGCGCTGGGGCAAATTGCGGAGCCTCCGGCGGGGATATTTGAGCACAGAGGATGACTTAAGCGCCCCTTCTGCCAATTTTACATTGGGTCCAACACTCCCGCCGGAGGCATCCGACCTCTCAACTCACCGATCTGATCAAAGCCGAAATCTCCGCCACAGCCGTCTCAACCAGATCCAGTCGCCCCCGCGCTTCCACATTCAGCCGCAGCAACGGCTCGGTGTTCGACGAGCGCAGATTGAACCGCCAATCGCCAAACTCCAGCGACAGACCGTCGATATCCTGCCGCCCGACGGCTTTCGGCGCATAAACCGCCTCAATCCGCGCCACCGTGGCCTTGGCATCTTTCACCCGAAAGTTGATCTCGCCCGAAGACGGAAACGCCGCCCGCCGCGCTGCCAGCAGATCGGCAAGCGAAAGCCGCGTCCGCCCCATCAGTTCCGCCACCAACAGCCACGGGATCATCCCGGAATCGCAGGCCATGAAATCGCGGAAATAATGATGCGCCGACATCTCGCCGCCATAGATCGCGCCAGTATCCCGCAACGCCTGCTTCAGAAACGCATGTCCCGTTGGGGCCGCCACCGCCCGCCCGCCCGCACGTTCCACCACATCCTGCGTATTCCAGATCACCCGCGGGTCGTGGATGATCACAGCCCCCGGCTCTTTCGCCAAGAACACTTCCGCCAACAGCCCGACCAGATATTCCCCGGCGACAAAGTCACCAGAGGCATCAAACAGAAAACAACGATCGAAATCACCATCCCACGCCACACCCATATCCGCGCCCGCCGCCCGCACCGCCTCGGCCGTCACCGGCTGGTTTTCCGGCAACAACGGGTTCGGGATACCGTTCGGAAAGCTACCATCCGGCTGATGATGCATCCGCACAAACTCCAGCGGCGCCCCAGCCGCCGCCAAAGCCTCGGCAATCGCATCAAAGGTCGGCCCAGCCGCGCCATTGCCCGCATTCACCAAGATCTTCAAAGGACGCAGCGCGCCCACATCGACAAACGACAGCACCCGTTCGACAAACCCCACCCGCGTCCCGCTGGCATCGACCACCCGGCCGTTCGCCTGATCCGGCGCAAACGCCCCGCTTTCGGCCAGAGCCTTGATCCGTGCCAGCCCCGTCGCAGCATCCAGCGGTGCAGAACCCCGCCGCACCATCTTCATGCCATTGTAATCCATCGGATTATGCGAGGCCGTCACCTCAATGCCGCCATCGGCATCCAGCGCCGTGGTGGCAAAATACATCTCCTCGGTGCCGCTCAACCCCAGATCCATCACCTCAACGCCCGCCGCAACCAGCCCCTCGGCCACAGCCCGCGCCAGTTCGGCTGAGGACGCCCGGCAATCCTGCCCCAACACCACCCGCTTTGCGCCCAAACCTTCGGCAAACGCCCGCCCGATCCACCGCGCGATATCGGCGTTCAACTCCGGCCCGAGCTTGCCGCGAATATCATAGGCCTTGAAGCAGGTATAAGTTGTCATGTCTCACCAGATTGCCGCCAAATATTCGCGCCACAATAGGCAGCCTGCGGCAAAGGTCCAGCCGCCTAAGCCTTTCCAAACCGCCCCCCCGGCCCTATAAGGCCGCAACCCTGACACCGGAGCAGCCCCCGATGCGCACAGCAGAAATCACCCGCAACACCAATGAGACCAAGATCACCGTCGCCATTAACCTAGACGGCACCGGCCGCAGCGAAATCACCACCGGGGTCGGTTTCTTCGACCACATGCTGGATCAACTCGCCCGCCACTCGCTGATCGACCTCACCGTTCAGGCGCAGGGCGATCTGCACATCGACGATCACCACACTGTCGAGGATACCGGCATCGCCTTGGGCCAAGCCCTGACCCGCGCCTTGGGCGACAAGAAAGGCATCCGCCGCTACGGCCATTTCCGGCTGGCGATGGATGACACGCAAGTCGCCTGCGCGCTGGACCTCTCCGCCCGCCCGTTCCTCGTCTGGAACATCGCCTTCACCGCCGCCAAAATCGGCACGTTCGACACCGAACTGGTGCGGGAGTTCTTCCAAGCCCTCGCCACCCATGGCGGCATCACACTGCATGTCGATCTGATTCACGGGCTGAACAGCCACCACATCGCCGAAGCCGCCTTCAAATCCGTAGCCCGCGCGCTGCGCGAAGCGGTCGAGCCTGACCCTCGCATGGCAGGCGTGCTGCCCTCCACCAAAGGCGCGCTCTAGACCCTGCTTTATGCCGCGCAACCCATCCTCTGCGCTCAAATATCCCCGCCGGAGGCATCCGACGCCCCAGCAACCCAAGGCCCGTCAAAATGCTCACCGTCCTCGTAGACTACGATTCCGGCAACCTGCACTCGG
>JBKJTI010000120.1:0-19535 GCA_046590425.1 Cypionkella sp.
TCATCGGTAGCTCGCATTGCTGCAAATTCCCTACTAGCCCAGATATGCTAACAATTTCGACGCCGATGCGCCCAAACCGCCCACATATCCCTTCAACTACTATCAATTTCAAAGAGCACGGACACAAAATGAACAGCACGCCCGAACTTCGGGCGTCTTGCCTTCGTGTATCCAAATTTCGTTACGAGCGTTTCATCTCGCTTCCTTCTGCTTCCCGTCTGCATCGCTGCGTCTGTTTCGCTTCGGTAAGGCGGTGTTTAGGGTTAGTCGCCGAAAGCCGCAAGAGGAAAAATGCAGATCAATGTCATTTTCTTGTCACGCTCAATGTTTACAGGGGTTTTTCACAAGGGCTGCTGCCTCGTTAGGCAGCCTTAGCAAAGTCAAAAGGCGCAAATCCGGGTCTGACCCCGAATCTGCGCCTTTGATTCGGGCGTCAACGCCCCGAATCTTTCCGAATCCAGCCCTCAGGCGACGAATCCCGCGCCCTGATGAGTGATGTTTCCGCCCGCAATCGTCAGCGCGATTCCCATTTGGCCCAGATCGCCCGAATCTATTGCCTCGATGTCGCCATCAATCAGCACCAGATCCGCCGCCAGGCCCACAACCAGCCTCCCCGTCACGCTTTCCATATGCGCGGCCCAGGCCCCGCCCGCCGTATAGGCGTATAGGCTGTCCATCAGGCTGACCCGTTCATCCTTAGCGCCCGCATAAGGCACTCGAGTCAAAGCCGCCTGAAGCCCCCGCATCACCGATACATCCGTCACCGGCCAATCCGAGGCAAAAGCCAAAGGCGCGCCCTGATCGGCTAAAGTCTTCCACAGATAGGCGTCCGACCAGCGATCCCGATCAAACACCGTCTCCATCGTCGACATCGGGAAATCCATCGCGCCGGGTGGATGCGGCGGTTGCACGGAAGCCGTGATCCCCAACGCCCCCAGCCGCGCAATATCGCTGCGCTCGATCAGCTCGATATGCTCAATCCTATGCCGCATATCGCGCAGACCATTGGCCTGCCCCGCCGCCTCATAGCCATCAATCGTCGTGCGCACCGCGCCATCGCCAATCGCATGCACCGCAATCTGCAAGCCGCGCCGATCAATCTCGGCACAGATCGCCTTGAACCGCTCCGGCTCAAACAACGGCGCGCCGCGCTCCGTGGTCCCCGGATAGTCATTCAGCATGAACGCCGTCCGGCTATCGACCACGCCATCCATGAACATCTTGACGAAGCCCGACGACACCCAGTCGTCCTTATATTCCGCCGTCATCGCCGAAGCCCTGTCCAACTCGGACAGTTCCATATGCGGCTTGAAGTGGAACGGCACCTTGACCCGTGCTGTCAGCCGCCCCTCTTCCTGCATCTCGCGCAGCAGTTGGCAGGTATATCGGTTGCCATCCATGTTCACCATCGAGGTGATGCCATGCGCCGCACAATGCGCCAGCCCCGCCGCGATCTTGTCCTTATCCTTGGCGCGCACGGCGTCGGAGGGCCACGGCGTAGGTTCTCCCCCGGTGGCAATCCCCAACTGCAAATGCGCCTCACCACCCAAAGCCAGGATCGGCCCAAACGCCTCAAACTCGCGCAACTCACCCGTGGCCGTGCCGTCCTGCGCCATCACCACCTCATGCCCATGCGGCATCTCGGCCCCATGCAGCAGCCCCGCAGCCGCCAAAGCCGAAGTATTGGCCCAAACCGTGTGGTGATCCGGCGACATCATCGCAATCGGACGATCCGCAATCATTCGGTCCAGATCGTGCCGGGTGACGGGCGCATCCAGAATTTCATAAGACGCCCCCTGCGCCATCAGCAGCGCATTCGCTGGATAGAGCAAAGCATAAGCTTCAAACGCTGCCTTCAGCGCGTCGAAGCCATGCACACCACCAATCTGCAACTGCACCAACTCATTGCCGCCCAGCACCAGATGCAAATGGCTCTCAAAGAACCCCGGCAGCAATGTCCGCCCACCCGCGTCAATCACCCGCGTCGCAGAGCCAGCCAGAGCCGAAATCTCAGCCGCCGTCCCAACCGCAACAATCTTGCCGCCCGCCAAAGCCACCGCCTCAGCCCGATGCCGCCGCGCATCCATCGTCAAGACCTTCGCATTGGTAACAATCGTCTCAGCCGTCATCTTGGTCATCCTCTGTGTCCAAATATCCCGGGGGTCCGGGGGCTGGCCCCCGGTCGCGCCCTATCCCCGCAACGCCGCCGCTCTCTCAGCCATCACACACAACATCTCGAACATGATCGAGATCCCCAGCCACGCCGTCCCACCACTGGCATCAAACGGCGGTGAGACCTCGACCAGATCTGCCCCCACTATATTGACGCCCTTCAACAACCGCGCCACCTGCAATGCCTGCCACGAATTCGGGCCGCCCACTTCAGGCGTCCCTGTCCCCGGCGCAAAGGTCGGATCGACGAAATCAATGTCATAGGTAATATAGGTGTCACCCGATCCAACGATCTCGCGCGCCTCGGCCATCACATCCTCGACCCCGCGCGCGTGGAACTCCTCAATCGCGATGATGCGGATGCCATTGGCCGCCGCGAAATCCCAATCCTCCCGGCCATACGCCGTGCCGCGAATGCCGATCAGGCAATAGCGCTTGGGATCAATCAGCCCCTCCTCGACCGCGCGCCGGAACGGCGTGCCGTGATTGTATTTCGAGGTCCCGAAATAGATGTCGTTCAAATCCGTATGGCTGTCGAACTGGATCATCCCCACCGCACGCTTCTTCGCCACCGCCCGCAGGATCGGCAACGAGCACAGATGATCGCCGCCCCCGGTCAGCGGCAAAACCCCCGCCGCCACGATGCGATCATAAAACGCCTCCATCCGCGCCAGCGTATCCGTCAGATCCGCCGGGTTCACCGCCACGTCGCCCAGATCGGCACAATTGGCGAGTTCAAACGGCGCAACCCACGTGACCCCATTCATCGCCCGGATCATTGTCGACAGATCGCGCAACTGCCGCGGTCCATGCCGCGGCCCCGCCCGGTTGGTCGTGCCACCATCCCAAGGCGCACCGATCAACCCGATCTCGACCTCGCCGAACCGCTCATGCTCAAACGGCACATGCGGCAACCGCATAAAGGTCGGGATGCCCGCGAATCGCGGCAGATCAAAACCCGAGACCGGCGCGAAAAACTCATTCATATTTCGGATCGTCATATACTGCCCCCCCCTTCGGGGCGATTCTTACACCTCATATGATCAAATACTTCGGCGCTTGTCAGCCGAACCACGACCCGCATCGCCGTTTCGCGACACTGCCCGCCAGTCCAAGGCTTGACCCGCAGCCCGCCATGGGTCCTTATCTGCGCAACAAGCCCTTTCGCGCCCAAGGATTTCGCATGTTTTCCAAGCCCGCCGACTCAGCTGCCCCACCGACACGCCCCACCGCTGGCAATGTCAGCAGCAACAACCGCTCTGTGCTGTCCTCTGATCTGAAGATCATCGGTGACATTTCCTCGACCGGCACCATCGAAGTGCTGGGCGAGATTGAAGGCACGCTTTCCGCCCACGGCCTGCTGATTGGCGGTGAGGGCCGGGTTTCGGGCCAAGTCTCGGCTGAAACGGTTGAGGTCAAAGGCAAGCTCGATGGCCGCGTTGATAGCCAAACCTTCACCCTGCGCGCCGCCGCTCAAGTCACCGCCGACATCAGCTATACCACCCTGATCATCGAAAGCGGCGCGCAAGTCGAAGGCCGCTTCACCAAAGCCAAAGCGTAATCGGTAGGGCGGGGTTCATCCCGCCTTTCGCATGTGCCCCCACCTTTCGCATGTGCTCTGCCGCGCGGACGGGATAGCAACTGTAGGGTATGCTTCAGCGAACCTGATGCGCCTCACCGGCCCGGCGGGATCGCATAGGTCAGCCCCGCCCGCGCCACAGGCTCGGCCATGCCCTCCGAAAACAGCATCACATCCCCCACCGCCAGACTGCGCCCCAGCTTCAGCACGCGCGCCTCGGCCAGCATATCCAGCCCAGCGCCCGGCTTGCGCATGAAATCCAGACTGCAATTCGTGGTCACAGCCAGTGCCACCGGCCCAATCCGGCTGAGAATGGCCAGATACATCGCCACATCCGCCAGCCCGAACATCGCAGGTCCCGAAACCGTGCCCCCCGGCCGCAAATGCTTGTCCTGCACCCGCAACCGCAGGCACACTCCGGCCTCATCCGCACGCTCCACCACAAAATCTTCCGCCACCTGCGCAAATTCCCGCGCCAGAAACGCCTGCAACGCCGCCCCGTCCATCACGATCATGCTTTCCCCCTGCCCCGCACCCGCCTAGAGTTCCGCTAATCCAAGGGGGGATGCAATGAGCAACGAGATCCTGTTCCGCGACGACGCAGGCGGCATCACCACTCTGACCCTCAACGCACCCGCCAGCTTCAACGCGCTTTCCACTGCAATGCTCACCGCTCTGCAAACCGAAATCGCCCGCCTGCACAGCGACACCAGCATCCGCGTTGTGATCCTGAAAGGTGCCGGCAAAGCCTTCTGCGCTGGCCACGATCTGCGTGAGATGCAAGCCGCCCGAGCCGCCCCCGACCAAGGCCGAAGCGCCTTCGAAACCCTGTTCGCCCACTGCGCCGAAGTCATGCAAGCCCTGCAAAACCTGCCGCAACCCACCATCGCGCAGGTCCATGGCATCGCCACCGCCGCAGGCTGCCAACTCGCCGCCTCTTGCGATCTGATCACCGCCGCCCCCGGCACCCGCTTTGGTGTCAACGGCATCAACATCGGCCTGTTTTGCTCCACCCCCATGGTGGCCCTGACCCGCAAAATCCCGCCCGCCATCGCTTTCGAGATGCTGACCACCGGAGCCTTCATCGACGCCACCCGCGCTTATGAGGTCGGCCTCGTCAACCGCCTCACCACCCCCGCAACCCTCGACGCCGAGACCCAAGCCCTCGCCGAAACCCTCGCCGCCAAACTCCCCGCAGCTCTGCGCCTCGGCAAAACCGCCTTCCGCGACACGAGCCGCCTCGACACCCCCGAAGCCTACGCCAGCGCCTCTGCCACCATGGTCGAAAACATCCTGCTGGCCGACACCGACGAAGGCATCACCGCCTTCCTTGAAAAGCGCAAACCCAACTGGGCCTGATCCGACCGCCAATCTGAAAGCCTCCGATGCCACCAGTCCCCCCGCCCAAACCCGCGCCGCAGCAACAAACCCAAATATTGATGCGCCTGTTTGATCTGCAACTCTCCGCTGCGATCAAACAGCGCCAGCAAAACCACCCGAACCCGCTGGGCCGTTTCGGCTGCAAGGCATTTTCCCAAGCCGATGAGGATGGCATCACGCTGGAAATCCTGCGCCGGCTGAAACCGCAAAATGGTATCTTCGCCGAGTTTGGTGTGGGCAACGGCCTAGAGAACAACACCCTCGCCCTGGTCGCCGCCGGATGGCGTGGGCTTTGGGTCGGCGGGCAAACGTTGGCCTATGATCCGTCTGGCTCGCCAGTGCTCGATTTTCAGCAAGCTTGGATCAACGCAGAAAATGTCGCCACCCTGCTGCAAAACGGCCTGCGCAACCTGAAAACCGAGGCCGCCGATCTGATCTCGGTCGATCTCGATGGCAACGACCTGCACATCTGCCGTGCGCTATTGGAAAGCGGCGCAAAACCTTCGCTGTTCATCGTCGAATACAACGCGAAATTCCCGCCGCCGCTCCGCTTCAGCACCCGTTATGACCCGGATCATCAATGGCAACGCGACGATTATTTCGGCGCATCGTTGCAATCTTTTGCCGATCTGTTTGCCACTTTTGGCTATCGCTGCATCTGCTGTAACCCCGGAACCGGTGCCAACGCCTTCTTCGTTCCCGAGGCACAACTGCACCTTTTCCCCGAAGTTCCCACCGAATTGCGCCAGATTTTCAGCGAACCGCACTATATGCGGTTTCACCGCTACGGCCACACGACCAGCCTGCGCACCCTCGAAACCCTGCTGCAAACCCGTTTTCCACCAGCGTAGGGCGGGGTTCACCCCGCCAAACCCCCACCCCGCCGCAACAACCCGACCGCAATCGCCAGCCCACTCAACCCCATCGCCAGACAAAACCCGTAGACCAACCCCGGCCCACCCAAATGCAATAGCCCGGCCCCGACCGAGGGTGCTGCAGCCGAGGCCAAGATCGGCGCCACCGCCACCGCCCCCGAGATTGCGCCAAAACCGCGCCGGCCCAGAATATCCGCGATCAACATTGGCCGCAGGATCGAAAGCAATCCCGCCCCCGCACCCTGCAACGCCGCGAAAACAAAAATCAAAAGCGGTGCCGCCCCGGCCAGCCACAGCGCAACCCCTGCCAGCACCACGCCTATCAGAGACCACACCGTAGCCCGCGCATTGCCAACCCGCGCGCCTTGGAACAGCAAGATCAACCGCCCCAAAACCTGCGCAGGCCCGATGCAAGAGGCCGCCAGTGTCGCCATCCCCGCCCCGGCACCTCGGTCCGCGAACAGCATCAGCACATAAGTCAGCAAAATCCCATGGTTCAGCCAGATCATGCCAAACACCGCCGCAATCGCCCAAAACGCCGGGCGCCGCATCGCCTCCGCCAATGCCCCCGGCGCTTGTTCAACCGCGATACCGCCTGCCCGCTCCATCCGCCGCAAATTGCGCACCGCGAAAGCGTTGATCGGCACAGCCAGCAGCATCAGGCCAGCAAAGGCGATCAAAGCGCCCTGCCCGCCCAAAGCGCGGCCCAGAAAATCACCCAAAGGAAACGCCAGAGTGCCCGCAAACCCCGCCACCAGCGTCACCTTGGTGATCGCGCCGCGCGCCTCGCTGCCCAACCGCCGGGTCAGAAACGCAAAACAGGATTCATACAAGCAACAGGCCTGCGCCGCGCCGATCACCGCCCAGATCGCCCACCAGATCAGCGGTGATGCAGCCAGCCCCAACCCCGCCACACCCAGCGCGGCCAAGATCGGCGCATAGGTCAGCATCTCGCCGCCCAAACCGCGATCCACCCAGCGCCCGGTAAACGGCGTCAGCGCCGCCATCACCAGAAACCCCAAAGTCGGCCCGAACGCCAGTTCCGCCACCGACCACCCCGTCGCCGCCTGCAAATCCGGCAATAGCGCCGGGAAAGCATAATACACCCCGGCGTAGGTCAGCGTTTGCCCAAGCGCGAGCAGCCAAACCGCCGCCGCTTGTCCGCGCAACCAGCTCACAACCGATACAATTCCCCGAACTTCGCCTCCAGATAATCCAGCAACGGCCCTTCGCTCGGCTCAAACCCACAAGCATGTGCAATGGTGTCACGCGGATTGCGCAATCCGCCATGCCGCTGCACATTCTCGCGCAACCAGCCCACCGCGCCCGAAGTATCCCCCCGCGCCAGCGCCGCGTCCAGATCCGGCACCGCCGCCCGCATCGCCTTGTTCAGGCAACCCGCATAGACATTGCCCAAACTATACGTCGGGAAATAGCCAAACAGCCCCACAGACCAATGCACATCCTGCAACACACCAAGGCTGGGCTTGTCGACCACCTGCCCGAAATCGGCGAAGAACCGATCGTTCCAGGCCGCCTCCAGATCATCGACGCCCAGATCACCGCAGATCAGCGCCCGCTCCAGATCAAACCGCATCATGATATGCAGGTTATAATGCACCTCATCGGCTTCCGTCCGAATGAACCCCGCATGCACCCGATTCACCGCCCGATAAAACGCCTCCGCCCCCGGCACATTCAGCGGCCCAAACCGCTCCACCATCTGCCCGTAAATCCACCCGGTCAAAGCCCGCCCCCGCCCGATCTGGTTCTCATAAATCCGGCTCTGGCTTTCATGCACCCCCATCGACACACCATGCCCCAGCGGAGTCATGCCGTAATCCGGGTCAATCGCCAGCTCGTAACTGGAATGGCCAACCTCATGGATCGTTGAATATAGACAGTTGAACGGATCGCTTTCCACCACCCGCGTCGTAATCCGGCTGTCATCGCCACCACCCGAGCTGAACGGATGCACCGCCAGATCAATCCGCCCCCGCGTCCAGTCATAGCCAAATGCCGTCGCCACATCCCGCGCCAACCGCAACTGCGCGTCCTGCGCGAAATGCCCCGAAAGCCCCACCGGAGCCTCCGCCGCCAACACCGCCGCGCGCAACGCCACCAGCCGAGGCCGCATCCGGTCAAACATCCCGCCCAAGGTCTCAGCCGTCGCCCCCGGCTCGTAATCATCAATCAAAGCGTCATAAAGATCGCCACCCTCGGCCAAAGCCGCAGCCTCCTGCCGCTTCAACGAGATCACCTCACGCAACGTCGGCAGGAAATCAGCAACTTTTTCCGCCGCCCGCGCCCGCGCCCAAATTCCTTGCGCGACCGAAGTCACCCGCGCCAACTCTTGCGCGAGATCCCCCGGCACCTTCACCGCCCGCTTGTAGGCCCGGTCAATCTGATAAAGCTGCGCCGCCGCCGCATCATCCGCCGCCTCCGCATCCGCCAACCACTGCGCAATCTGCGGGTTGCTGCGACGGGCGTGCAAAACCCCCTCCATCGCCGCCATCTCAATGCCGCGCTGATCCGCCGCCCCCTGCGGCATCATGGTTTCCTGATCCCAGCCGGTCCGCTCGGCAATCTTGCCCAAAGCCTCGGTGTCACGCTGATAGGCCATCAACTCTGCATAAGCCGTATTATTCGTCACGCCGTTCCCTCCCGGATCGAGCCCGCCACCGGATACATCGACAAATGCCGCGCCCGAATGATCAACACCCACAACACCACCGCGCCCACCTGATGCGTGATCGCCACATGCGCCTGCGCCGCCGTCAGCGCCGCGAAAATCCCCAACGCCACCTGCGCCACCATGATCAGCATCACCGCATGAAACGCCCGCCGCGTGGCATATTGGCCCGAGGCCCGCCCGCGCAGCCAAACCAAAATCCCATAAGCCAACAGCCCATACCCCCACATGCGGTGGATAAACTGCACCAAACCAGGGTTCTCAAAGAACGCGTGCCAGACAGGCAAACTGCCTCCCGCGCCATCCGGCACATAAAATGCATCCGCCGGGAAAAACTGCCCGTTCATATCGGGCCAAGTCGGAAACGCCCGGCCCGCATCAATCCCCGCCACCAGCGCCCCCAGCAAAATCTGCACGAACGCCAAATGCATCAGCCCCGAGGCCTTCACCACCAGCTTGCGCTCGCCACCGCGCCGCGCCACCAGCAAATCCGTCTCGGATCGTCCCAACAACAGCGCATACCAAGTGATCAGCCCAAGAATGATAAACGCGAGCCCCAGATGCACCGCCAACCGATAAGACGCCACATCCACCATCGCCCCGGTCAGACCCGAGGACACCATCCACCAGCCAATCGCCCCCTGCAATCCGCCCAAAGCGCCGATGCCCAGCAAACGTTTGGTCCAGCCCACCGGAATCTTCCGCGCCAGCAAAAATCCAAAGAACCCAACCGCCCAAACCAGCCCAATCACCCGGCCAAGCTGCCGGTGCCCCCATTCCCACCAGAAGATCGACTTGAACTGCTCCAACGTCATCGCAGTGTTTTGCAGCTGAAATTCCGGTGAAGATTGATATTTTGCAAACTCCGCCGCCCAATCACCTGCATTCAGCGGCGGGATTGCTCCGGTGACAGGCTTCCACTCGGTAATCGACAGCCCCGAGTCGGTCAGCCGAGTAAGCCCCCCCACCACGATCATCAGCGCGACCAAAGCAAAGATCACCAGCAGCCAGACCCGAATGCCCCGCCGCGCCCCCTTGCCCCGCCCATCAATCAAGCCGCCCTGCGGAGCCGCCACCGGCCCGCCCGCGCCAACTTCCTCAAAAATGCTGCGCTTCGTGGCCATGCCGAACCCCTTCGTTGCTTGGGCGAACACTAGGCCGCGCCCAAAGCAGCTTCAAGGCCCAGCCCTGCGGCCAGATACCGCAAACACGCAGGCCCGCGTGAGCGAGGCACTCCGCAACACCTTCTACCACACTGATAATCAACAAATCGGTCTAGCGCTGCCCCCCGCAATTTCACATTGGCCCAAATATCCCCGCCAGAGGCCATGCGATCAATCGAAGCCTCAACGCCTAGCGTTTCATACTGGCCCAAATACTCCCGCCGGAGGCTCCCGCCATCCGCCAAAAGGCCGGGGTGACTTTACCGAGATTCGATGGAATGCTAACGTCAAAAGGCGAAACACGCTCCGTAAAGGTTCACGCCATGCGATTTCCATTCCAGAAACGCCCCCCGGTTACGGCCCAAGGCGCTATTCTCGACGGCGCATACCGTCTGCACCGCAGCGAAGATATTGCTCGCTTCAATGCCAGTGCCGCGGAAGTTTTTCCGCACAAAGCACATCAGTTTCAGTGTTTTGGCGCGGATTGGATGGGGCGGCAGTTCGCTCTGGATCAGGGACGGATGATAGATGGCGCGCCGCAGGTCGCTATCCTTGACCCGGCAACAGAAGAAATCTTTGAGATTCCATGCGGATACCGTGCGTTTCATGAAGCCGAGATGATCAATTATCCCAATGAACCTGTTGAACACGATAAGTTCAAGCAGTGGCTGTCTGCGGGAGGCACCGCACCCAGCTATGGGGAATGCGTAGGCTTTAAAGTGCCGTTGTTTCTGGGCGGCCAAGACTCCTTTGACAATCTCGAAGTCTCGGATCTTGAAGTCTATTGGAGCATTTCCGGTCAATTACTCTCGCAGATACGCGACCTTCCGAACGGAACCCAAGTCGGCCGCGTAAGCGTTACCTAAACTTGATGCCGAGATGTCGGTCTTGGCACGATCGATCTGTCCCAGAAAATGCCATACAGATCAAAAAATCAGACAGTGCTACCCATGTAACTATTAGAACCTCATTAACCTTAACGCCAACCGTTCAAAATACCCCAATAAAAACAATGGTCCCGAGTTGGGACCGTCACTCATCCCCCTGCGCCCGCAGTTTATAAGCGATCTGGCGCAGCATCCCGTGAAAGGTCTGAACCTCCGCGCGGGTCAGCCCCAACCGCGACCACATATTCCGCAAGCTGGCCTTCATGCCGGGCACCTTCGCCTCGGGAAAGAAGAACCCCGCCGCTTCCAGCCGTTCCTCAAAATGATCGCCCAGCTTCTCGACCTCAATCCCCGACGCCATCTCCGTCCGCGCCATCTCCATCACGACCGCTTCCGCAGGCTGGGTCTGCCTGCGCCATTCATACCCCATCAACAGCACACATTGCGCGAGGTTCAGCGAGGCAAACTCCGGGTTCACCGGCACCGTCACAATCGCGTTGGCAAGGACCACATCTTCATTCTCCAACCCCGCGCGTTCCGGCCCGAACAGCACCCCCACCCGCTTGCCCGCAGCCACCAATCCTCGCGCGTGTTCCATCGCGGCCTCGGGGGTATAGATCGGCTTGGTCAACTCGCGCCCCCGCGCCGTGGTGGCGAAGACGAAATCACAATCCGCAATCGAGGCCTGCACATCCGCAAACAACCCCGCCTGATCCAACACCCGCCCTGCCCCGCTTGCCAAAGCCACCGCCGCCGAGTTCGGCCAGCCATCGCGGGGCGCCACGATCCGCATCCGCTCCAGCCCGAAGTTCAACATCGCGCGAGCGGCGGCACCGATATTCTCGCCCATTTGCGGGCGGACCAGAATGAAAGCGGGGGGGATCATGGGTTTTCTCCGGATGGGGTGGTGCCTGATACGCCAGCCTGCCGCCCTCGCCAAGCCCGCCATTCTAGGCTATGAGTGCCGAAGTTTCATGCAGGATACAACGATGGCCGACCAAGACCGCCCGCAGATCACTCTGATCACTCCGCCCGCGATTGATCTGGAAACCTTCCCTGACCGCCTGGCCGCCGTGCTGGACAGCACCGACATCGCCTGCGTCCGCCTTGCCTTGGCCACCAAGGATGAGGAAATGATCCAGCGCGCCGCCGATGCCTGCCGTCTGGTCAGCCACGCCCGCGATGTGGCCATCGTGATCGAAAACCACCTGCTGATGGTGGGCCGCCTTGGCCTTGACGGCGTGCATCTGACCGACGGCTCGCGGCAGGTCCGCTATGTCCGCAAGGAACTCGGCAGCGATGCCATCATCGGCGCGTTTTGCGGTGTGACCCGGCATGAGGGCATGAATGCGGGCGAAGCTGGCGCGGATTATGTCGCTTTTGGTCCGATTGGAGCGACTCCGCTCGGCAATGGTGAGCAGGTCGATTTTGATCTGTTTGAATGGTGGAGCGCGGTGATTGAAGTTCCAGTGATTGCCGAGGGCGCGTTGACTGTTGAATTGATCGAAAAGTTCGGCCCGGTGACTGATTTCTTCGGCGTCGGGGAGGAAATTTGGCTCGCCGACAATCCCGCGACTGCACTACGGGTGCTGATGGCACCGCTAGGCTGAGATTTTGGTTTTCCCAGCGGAGAGTTGTTAGTCGATTTTGAGCACCGATGGCCCAAAACCACTATATATGGTGGGTGTCGGTGTGCAGATCCAGCTGTTGACCAGCGGCCAGTGGGTGGCTGGCGCGGATCACCGCTTCGCAATGCGCGGCCAGTTCCTTGCGGCTGGCGAAGGCATCTACCGCGACTTCCGGATGGAAGATCACCTCGATCTGGCCCTGATGCGGTGCTGCCAACACCTGTAGCAGATGCGGCGCAAAATCCATCTCGCCCCACCACCCGTAAAACCGCGCGTCTTGGCCAGCGGGGGCGTGGTAGATCACGCTGACGGGTTGAATCTGCAGGATATGATCCAGCCCGTGAGTGAAAAATGCCGCGAAAAGCGTTGATTTAAAAGGCAAAACCCGGATGGCGTCGGTGCTGGTCCCCTCAGGGAAGAACATCAGCCTATGGCCCGCGCGCAGGCGTTCTTCGAACATGGCCTGCTGGCGTTTCGCCTCAGTGCCCTTGCGTGCGACAAAAACCGTGTCGGTCGCGCGGGCAAGCCAACCGATAGCGGCCCAACGCTCCACTTCGGATTTTGCGACAAAATAGCCGCGCTGCACGGCGTTCAGGGCGAAAATATCCAGCCATGACGAATGGTTAGCCACCACAGCGCCCTTTACCAGCATCGGTTCACCGCGTGTGATCAGGGCCAAGCCAAGGATCGGAAACACCAGTTTGCAAACTGCCTGAGTGATATAGGGCGTCCACGGGCGAGCAGGGCCGAACAGCGGGCGTTCGATCAGCCGAAGCAGCAGCAAAAGCAGCAAACCACTATAAATCACCAAGCCCATAGCGCCGCCCCGCAAAACCACGCGCAGCCAACCTAACGCCCCAACGGGTGGCAAAGTCAGCGTATCAGCGCGCCAGTCGCTCATGGCTCGCGGCCCGACTTGCGGATGTAGAAATCGCGGTGCTTGGCGCTCATTTGTGCAGTGTCCATCACCAGACACACGTCGGTGGTGTTGAAGGCATGATCGACCCAAGCGCCCTGCCCGACATAGCCGCCCAAGCGCAAGTAAGCCTTGATCAGCGTCGGCGTGGCCAGCATCGCCGCTTTGCGATCCAGTTGATCTTGCGGGATGAGCGCGATCTGCGCCGCCTGCGCAGGCCTCGCGATGACGCGCAATTCGGGCGGGGCCAAGTGGAAATGCTGCAGATAAGACAGCGGCTGCGCGAGGGCCGCCATATCGGTGCCGTGGAACGAGGCCACGCCAAACAACACCTCGATGCCATGCTCCAGCACATAGTCGGCTAGCGCATTCCACAGCAACAGCATCGCCGTTCCGCCGCGATAGTCTGCATGGACGCAGGACCGTCCGAGTTCCAAAAGCTTGCGGCCCGAGGTTTTCAACGCGGTCAGATCAAATTCGGATTCCGAGTAAAACCGCCCCGCCCCCGCCAGCCGATTCGAGGGCAGCAGGCGGTAAACTCCCACCACATCTTGCAAATCTTCCACCGAACGATGAGGATCAATCAATAGCAGATGATCAAAGAACGGATCAAACTCATCCTTCTCCAGCCGAGCGTCATGGTCCACCAAGGCCCCAGTCGCGCCCAGTTCCTGTACGAACACCTCGTAGCGCAGGCGTTGCGCCGCGCGCAAATCGCGGGCGTCTTGCGCCAGACGCAGGATGAAGTGCTTGTCGTCAGAAATCATCGGCAGCATCCGGTCCGGCTGTTTGGGCGACGGGTTTTCTTAGGCGTTGCAGCACGGCATTGCAACCAGACGGGGTGTCGCGCTGATTTTGTTAACACAAGATTAACCACCTGCTGCGTCAATGGGAGAAATCCGGCGTCAGTTCTACTTGTGAAAGGTCGATTACCACCTTGCCCGCATGTTCAAAATTCACCGTCACCCGGTTACCGATGCTCGATTGTACCTGCCCCAAGCCCCAATCGGGCCGCTGTGGATGGCGCACCCGCATGCCCGGTTCCAGTAAAGCTGCCATATTCGCCCCCGTTTCGTTGCAGGCCCGTTGAAGGATGACCCACGTGACCGCTCAAATGTCCGATAGACCTGATCTTGCCGCGCTTGTCGGTTCGCGGATTTGCCATGACCTTATCAGCCCGATTGGTGCCATCGGCAACGGTGTAGAGTTGATGTTGATGGAAGGTGCGGCAAAGGGGCCAGAAATGGCGCTGATCACCGAAAGCGTCGGCCATGCCAATGCTCGCATCCGGTTTTTCCGGGTAGCGTTTGGGGCCAGCAGCACCGAGCAGCGCATCGGGCGAAACGAGGTGACGGCGATCATCTCGGACATGACGCATGGTGGCCGGGTGCAGATCGACTGGGACAGCCCCACCGATCTGCCAAGGCGTGATGTCAAGCTGGTGTTTTTGCTGATCCTGTGCCTGGAGTCGGCTTTGCCCTATGGCGGTCGGGTGCAGGTAGAGCGTAGCGAGGCGCGCTGGACGTTGCGGGCAACGGCGGCCAAACTGAAGATCGACGCCGCGTTGTGGGAGGGGTTGATTGATCCAACTGCTTTGGTCGAGATTGGCCCGGCGCAGGTGCAATTCCTGCTGGTGCCAGAGGAGATCACCCGCCAACATCGCCGCCTGACCACCGAATTGATCGAGGGCGAAATCCGGCTTAGCTTCTGATCGTGCCATCGCCGGTGACAAGGTATTTGAAGCTGGTCAACTGATCCGCCCCTACCGGGCCGCGCGCGTGCATCTTGCCGGTGGCAATGCCAATCTCGCCACCCATGCCGAACTCGCCGCCATCGGCGAATTGGGTTGAGGCATTGCGCATCAGAATGGCAGAGTCGAGCCGCTGCATGAAGCGTTCGGCGGTGACATCATTCTCGGTCACGATGCTTTCAGTGTGGTTGGAGCCGTATTTGCGGATATGCGCGATGGCTTCATCGACGCCATCGACCAGTTTCGCGGCGATGATCATGTCAAGGAATTCATGGCCGAAATCTTCGGGCGAGGCTTTGACTGTGCCGGGAATTTTCAGAAGCTCACCCTCGGTGCGCACTTCGACACCGGCTTTCAGCAGGTCTTCAATCAGCACCGCGCCGTGTTTGGTGTAAAACTGCCAGTCGATCAAAAGGCACTCCGCCGAGCCACAAACCCCGGTGCGGCGGGTTTTGGAATTCAGCACCACGCGGCGGGCCTTTTCCAGGTCGGCGTCGCGGTCTGCATAGACGTGGCAGATGCCCTCAAGGTGCGCGAACACCGGCACACGCGCCTCGCGCTGCACAAGGCCGACCAGACCCTTGCCGCCACGCGGTACGATCACGTCAATGTATTCAACGGCTTGCAGCATCGCCGTGACCATCTCACGGTCGCGGGTCGGGATCAGCTGGATGGCATCCACCGGAAGGCCCGCTTCGCGCAGGCCCTGCTGCATGCAATCGTGGATGGCTTCCGAGGAATGGAAACTCTCAGATCCGCCGCGCAGGATCACCGCATTGCCCGCCTTCAGGCACAAAGCGCCGGCGTCTGCGGTGACGTTCGGGCGGGATTCGTAGATCACGCCGACCACGCCCAAGGGGGTGGCCACACGCTGGATGTGCAGACCAGAAGGTCGATCCCATTCGGCCAGAACCCGGCCCACCGGATCGGGATATTCCGCCACGATGCGCAAGCTGTCGACCATGCCACGGATGCGATTTTCATCCAAACGCAAGCGGTCCAGCATTGCCGGGCTCAGGCCCTTTTCCTCCGCGTAAGCCATGTCCATATAGTTGGCGTCGAGAATTTCCTGACGGCGCGCCCAGACCGCGCCCGAAGCGCCGATCAGAGCTGCATATTTGCGCTCTTGGCTGGCATAGGCGAGTTCTGCCGCCGCTGCTTTGGCCTTCATGCCAATCTCTCGCATCACGTCCACGATCTGCCCGTCCATCTTCGGCCCTTTCACATTGGCCCAAATACTCCGGGGTCCGGGGCAGCGCCCCGGCGGCCCGCAAGTTCAGATCACCATATCATCGCGGTGCACCAAGGCCGCGCGGCCCTGATAGCCCAGAATTGCTTCGATCTCGCCCGAGCGATGCCCGGCAATCGCCTTTGCCTCCACCGCCGTGTAGCGCACGAGGCCCTTGCCCAAAGTATCGCCCGCAGGCGAGAGGATTGCCACCGGATCGCCACGGCCAAAACTGCCCGTCACGGAGGTAACCCCGGCAGGTAGCAGCGATTTCCCGGCGCGCAAGGCTGTCACCGCCCCCGCATCCAGCCGCAATTCCCCACGCGGTTTCATCGCATTGATCCAACGTTTGCGCGCCGCTTGCGGATCGCTTTGGGCGACAAACCACGTCCGTTGCGCGCCATTGGCCAGCGCAGACAAAGGCCGCAGCACCGAGCCTTCCATGATCGCCATCGCACAACCGCCCGCAACGGCGGTTTTGGCGGCCAGCAGTTTGGTCTTCATGCCACCCTTGGACATGCCCGAAATCGGATCCCCCGCCATCGCCTCGATCTGCGGGGTGATGGTTTCCACCAGATCAAAGCGCTGCGCAGTCGTGTCTTCTTTCGGGTTGGCGGAATAGAAGCCATCGACATCGGACAGCAGGATCAACTGATCCGCCCCAACCGTCACCGCGATTTGGGCGGCCAGACGGTCGTTGTCGCCAAAGCGGATTTCATCCGTCGCCACGGTATCATTTTCGTTCACAATCGGCACCACACCAAGCCCCAGCAGGGTTTCCATCGTGGCGCGGCTGTTCAGATAACGGCGGCGGTCCTCGGTATCTTCCAGCGTCACCAGCACTTGCGCGGTGGTGATGCCGTGGGGGGCGAGGACTTCTTCATAAGCTCGCGCAAGGCGGATTTGACCGACGGCGGCACAGGCTTGCGACTGCTCCAGCGTCAGGATGCCATCGCCGAGGCCCAGAACTTTGCGGCCCAAGGCGATGGAACCCGACGATACAAGCACCACATCGGTGCCGCGCACTTTGGCTTCGGCCACGTCCATCGCGAGGGCGGACAGCCAGCCCTGTTTCAGGCCCAATTTCCGGTCGACCAACAGAGCCGAGCCGATCTTGACCACCAAGCGCTTGGCATCGCGAATATCCGGCGCCGTCAGCGGTTTTAAGGCTGCCACGGCAGGCCCTCCTCGACAGGGGCCTCGCGTTTGATTTCGGCCATGATAACCCGCAGCGTGTCGATCAGGCCGATCCCAGCCACGCCAGAAATCACATGCACCGGGCCACCTGAGGCTTTTTCAAGCGCTTTGCGGCGGGTGGTGATGGTGGCTTTGTCGAGCGCGTCACATTTGTTCAGCGCGAGGATGCGGGGTTTATCGCCGAGAACTTCGGAATAGGCTTCGAGTTCTTTGACGATGGTGCGGTAGTCTTTGGTGATGGTGGATGAAGTGCCGTCGACGAGGTGCAGCAGGACTTTGCAACGCTCGACATGGGCGAGGAATTGCATGCCCAGACCGCGACCTTCGGAAGCGCCTTCGATCAGGCCGGGGATGTCGGCCATCACAAATTCTGCGCCATCAATGCCGACCACGCCCAAGTTTGGCACCAGGGTGGTGAACGGGTAGTCGGCGATCTTCGGGCGGGCGTTCGAGACGGCTGCGAGGAAGGTGGATTTGCCGGCGTTGGGCAGGCCCAGCAGGCCCGCGTCAGCGATCAGTTTCAGGCGCAGCCAGATCGTGCGCTCGATACCTTCTTGGCCGGAGTTGGCGCGGGCGGGGGAGCGGTTGGTGGAGGATTTGAACGCGAGGTTGCCCCAGCCGCCGTTGCCGCCTTTGGCGAGCAGGATTTTCTGTCCCACCGTCACGAGGTCGGCGATCACGGTTTCTTCGTCTTCATCGAGAATCTCGGTACCGACCGGGACTTTCAGGATGATGTCGTCGCCGGTTTTGCCAGTGCGTTGGCTGCCCATGCCGCCCTGCCCCGACTTGGCGAAGAAGTGTTGTTGGTAGCGGAAGTCGATCAGGGTGTTGAGGCCATCGACGGCCTCGGCCCAGACAGAGCCACCGTTGCCGCCGTCGCCGCCATCGGGGCCGCCGAATTCGACGAATTTCTCGCGCCGGAAAGAGACGCAGCCTGCCCCGCCGCCGCCGGAGCGGATGTAGACTTTGGTGAGGTCGAGGAATTTCATCGGAGCGGCTTTCTGAAAGATAAGGTTAGGCGATACAGGATTGGGGGGAAGGACTCAAGCGCGGGGATTTTTTGCGGGGTTTAGGGTGTCCACGCGTGGACAGGCTCTCGGTTTAGCAAAATCAATGGGTTAGACTGGTCGTATTCATCAATCATTAACCTTTGGCAGATCAAGCCGATAGATCAGGATCGGCACGGCACCCCTTGCAAGGCTTTCGCCGATGCCTTCGCCGATTTGACGGAAGCCCAATTTGCGCAGAACCGCGCCAGAGGCGGGGTTGTCGGTGCAGTGATCGGCGAACACCTCGGCCAGCCCAAAGCGCGCGATCATTTGCGGCAGGAAGGCCGTCATCGCCTCGGTCGCGAGGCCACGGCCCCAGAACGCGGGATCTAGGAAATAGCCGGTTTCGACCGGATCATCCCAGATGCCGATTGCGCCGATCAGTTTGCTTTCAAACCAGATGCCAAGGCGGAAGCCCAAGCGGCCGCGCCATTGGCTCTCAGTCAGAGTGGCGCGCACGTCGGCTTCGGGCCAAGGCGAGAGGTGCGAATTGGTCATCGGAGCGACCAACGGATCACCGCCGATGCGGGCGATGTCACGCCAGTCGCGGTCTATATCCAAGGGCGCGAGGCGCAGGCGATCTGTCAGTATTTCCAATGGGTTGGCGGCAAGATAAGCCTCAGGCGTCAGCAGCAGATCGACGTGGGGGCAATCTTGGCCTAAGGCGCGACAGTGTTTCAGGCTGCGGCCCGTTTCGACAAAGCCCAGTTTCGCCAGCACGCGCGCTGACGGTGCATTACCCTCAAAATAGCCCGCAGCGACGGTGCTTTCGTCATGGGCGAATTGCATGTCCAGCACGGCGCGGGCGGCTTCGGTGGCGTAGCCTTGGCCGTGCGCGCGCGGCGCTAACCAATAGCCAAGCTCAAAGCCTGCGCCGATCATGCCGACAAAGCCTTGCGCATCGTCAATGGCGAAGGTTTCGCCGGGATAGGCGGTTTGGGTGGTAAATTCGTCGAAATCGGCAGGAGTATAGGGATAAGGCACACGGGCAAGCCAATGCGATATGGCGAGATCGTTCA
>JBKJTI010000228.1:0-8179 GCA_046590425.1 Cypionkella sp.
ACGACCATGCCGAGGCCAACGATGGCAGCGGTCAGCACGACCCAGTCAACGGTCACAGCGCCGGATTCGTCAGCGCGGAAGGATTTGAACAGTTTGCGGAGTTTCAACGTCATCATAGTGTGGTCCCTTTCTGTGGATGCTCAGGTTTCTAACCGCTCCGGCTCTGTCAGCTGCGACCTCTGTTTCGCCGCTTGCCGTTCGGTATGACCCTATATGGCCTTGTGAACGTGGCGGCAGTTTGGTCGGCGTGGGGCGTTTTTGAAGCGGAGCAAATTCGGTCTAAAAATTCTATAAGCATATGAAATATAACAAATTACAATTTAACGATGGCTTAACTCTTGTTGGCGAAACCGTTGCTTTCGCGCCGATTTGGGCGAAATTGCCATGATTACGCCCATGCAGACGTAGATAAGCACGCGCGATTCTGCGACAGTTCAGGCAATGAAAACAAGGCAGGCGGCATCCAACGTGATGCGACGGGCACAAGGCGCAGTTCTGGCAGGGTTGATTCTTCTGCTGCCGATCCCGGCGGTGGCGGAAATCATCATGAATTCCGCGGGGTCTGAGGGCTTTAAGCGTATCAAGGTCAGCGACAATCTGCCGGGCAAACGGATCACCGTGCAAATAGATCCCGCCGAACAAGCCCGCCTATTGGCGGCTTTGCCCGAGGTAGAGGCCCGCGCGCCGGAAGCGCCTGCCGATCCCGATGCGGCGCAAACGCCCGCCCTGCCGACCCCAGCCTCGGCGAAATACGGCTGGTTCTGGGACGCCGTGCCGGTGCAGCGCGATCAGGTCTCAGGTCGGTTCCCGCTGGCGCTCGCGGCGTTAAGCCAAGGTCCGGGTGGGGCGCGGGTGGCGGCACCCCGGATGCAGCATATGCAAGAGATCGCCTCGACCTACGGGACAGAGATCTTGAAGGCGACGATTGGCACCGATGTCTCGCCCGCTTTGGTGCTGGCGGTGATCGGGATTGAAAGCGCTGGCAAACCCAACGCGATCAGCTCGGCGGGGGCACAGGGGTTGATGCAACTGATCCCGGCGACGGCGGCACGGTTTGGCGTCAGCGATTCCACCGATCCGGTGCAGAATATCAAAGGCGGGGTGGCCTATCTGGATTGGCTGATGAAACGGTTCGATCATGATCCGTTGATGGTGATCGCAGCCTATAATGCGGGGGAGGGCGCGATTGATGCCAATTCCGGCGTGCCGCCCTATGCCGAGACGCGGGATT
The DNA here is from genome assembly GCA_046590425.1 of Cypionkella sp. Taxonomy (GTDB): domain Bacteria; phylum Pseudomonadota; class Alphaproteobacteria; order Rhodobacterales; family Rhodobacteraceae; genus Cypionkella. Next base: position 1,232 of record JBKJTI010000228.1, read on the forward strand.
ATGTGCCCAAGGTTCTAGCGGCGTGGCAGGTGGCGCAGGGGTTGTGTCTAAGCCCGCCAGAGCTGGTCACCGACCCCTGCGTGTTCAAGGTGATTTCGGCCAGCAATTGATTGCCTGCCGAAGTCTGCCCCTGAAAATCACTTCATAAAGTCGATCAAGGCTGCGTTAAACGCGTCAGCGTGGCTGACGTTACACCCATGCGGTGCACCGGCGATGGTAACAGCTTTACTGCCCGGAATGGCATTGTGCGTGCGTTCGCCCGAGCCTTCAAACGGCACGATGCCATCGGAATCGCCGTGAAGGATCAGCGTGGGCACTATCGTTACCTTCAGATCTTTGCGGAAATCGGTAGTGCCGAAAGCTGCCATGCAACCCAACGCCGCCGCCTGATCCGATTGCAAGCACAGGGCCAAGGCCTTTTGGCGGTCTTGTTCTGAAACGCAAAGCGTGCCGTCTGCTGTAAAGAAGTCCTTGGTAAACTGGTCAAAAAACCCATGACGGTCGGTTCTGAGAGCGTCTTCCATTTCTTTTGCCTTGGCCTTGGTCAGCGGCCCGTCTGGGTTGTCCTCGGTTTGCATCATATAGGGTGGTACTGCGGCGGCATAAATGATCGAGTGCAGGCGGTCCTGACCGTGGCGCGCGACATAGCGGGCGACCTCGCCGCCACCCATCGAAAAGCCGACAAGGGTCACATCATCAAGATCAAGGTCGTTGATCAAGGCTGCAAGGTCGTCCGACAGGGTGTCAAAATCGAATCCGCTTGTGGGTTTGTCCGATTGTCCGAAACCGCGTCGGTCATAGGTGATTGGACGGAACCCGGCTGCCTTAAGCACGGGAACCTGCTTTTCCCATGCAGCACCCGAAAGTGGCCAGCCGTGGATCAAAACAACGGGACGGCCCGAGCCGCCGTGGTCTTGAATGTGCAGATGAGCAGAGGTTTTGATGTCCGCAGGCATGACATTTCCTTTTTTACAAACAGCCACATCCTGGCCTGTCTGTGCGGAAACGCTTGCCTTGGCACATGGTTCCAAAAATTATATCGCGCGCGATCAGACCGCGAACACATCCGCCCATTCCGGCTGCTTTTTCCGCGTCGCGTTGACGAAGGGGCAGAGCGGCATGATCTTGAAGCCCTCCGCCCGCGCATCGGCGACAAACTGCGTCAGCATCGCCAGACCCGCGCCAGTGCCGCGAAAGCTGTCGGGCACGGCGGTGTGGTCGGCGATCACCAGCGTGGGGCTGGTGATCGAATAGGTCATCTCGGCCTCTTCGCCGTTCTGACGGATGACATAGCGGCCTTTGTGCGCGCCGTGTTCGCGCAAAACCTCAGTCAACGATGGTGCCCTCGGTGGCGGCGCGGAGTTCGGCCTCGGTGACGCCATCGGCAACCTCGACGATCTTGAGGCCACCGGGGACCACATCGAGCACGCCGAGGTTCGAGATGATGCGGTTGACCACGCCCTTGCCGGTCAAGGGCAGGGTGCAGGTCTTCAGCACCTTGGATTCGCCATGCTTGCTGGTGTGATCCATCACCACCACGACGCGGCCAACGCCCGCGACCAGATCCATCGCCCCTCCCATGCCTTTGACCAGCTTGCCGGGGATCATCCAGTTCGCCAGATCGCCGTTCTCGGCCACTTCCATCGCGCCAAGGATCGCCATCGCGATTTTGCCGCCGCGGATCATCGCGAAAGACTGCGCAGAGTCGAAATAGGCGGTTTGCGGCAGCTCGGTGATGGTTTGCTTGCCGGCATTGATCAGATCGGGGTCTTCCTCGCCCTCATAGGGGAAGGGGCCCATGCCGAGCATACCGTTTTCCGACTGTAAGGTGACGTTAACACCTTCGGGGATATAGTTGGCCACCAGAGTGGGGATGCCGATGCCAAGATTGACATACCAGCCGTCTTGCAATTCGCGCCCGGCGCGTTCGGCCATTTGGTTACGATCCCACATATCAGGCCTCCTTCTTGCGTGTCGTGCGGTTTTCGATGCGTTTTTCGTGCTGGCCTTGCACAATGCGGTGCACATAGATGCCCGGCAAATGAACGGTGTCAGGGTCGAGCGACCCCAGCGGCACGATTTCTTCGACCTCGGCCACGCAGATTTTGCCCGACGTCGCCGCTGGTGGGTTGAAGTTGCGCGCGGTTTTGCGGAACACAAGGTTGCCCGACGGGTCAGCCTTCCACGCCTTGACGATGGAGAGGTCTGCGACGATGCCGGTTTCGAGGATATAGGTCTTGCCGTTGAAGTCGTGGTGCTCTTTGCCGTCAGCAATCACCGTGCCGACGCCGGTGGCGGTGTAGAAACCGGGGATACCCGCGCCGCCTGCGCGCAGACGCTCGGCCAAAGTGCCTTGCGGGTTGAACTCCAGCTCCAACTCGCCGGAAAGGTATTGCCGCATGAATTCAGCGTTTTCGCCGACATAGGACGAGATCATTTTCTTGACCTGCCGGGTTTCCAAAAGCTGGCCAAGCCCGAAGCCGTCGACGCCCGCGTTGTTCGACGCGATGGTCAGACCCTTGGTGCCCGCATCGCGGATCGCCGCGATCAGCAGTTCCGGAATACCGCAGAGGCCGAAACCGCCGCTCGCGATCAACATGCCGTCAAACAACAGCCCGTCCAGCGCCGCCGCCGCGTTGGGATAGATTTTCTTCATAGGGGACCCTCGCAAACTCTCGCGGGTATAAAAGGCAGGGATTTCGGTGAAGTCAATCGCTGCAGCGCAGTGGTTTGTTGCAAGTGATATGATTTCTGCGGCTTTACCCCGCCGCACAGATGGCTATGGTGCGGCAGATTGCCAAACCCGCATGATTGCCCGCGTGGTGAAATGGTAGACACAGAAGACTTAAAATCTTCAGGCCGAACGGCCGTGCCGGTTCGAGTCCGGCCGCGGGCACCATTTTAGGTAAGGCATTGTTTCAGAACAACTCCTTCACCGCTTCCATCGCGACATAGGTCGAGGTTGACGCCACATGCGGCAGCGCCGAGATGCGTTCGGCCAGCACGCGGCGGTAATCCTGGATATCAAGGGTGCGGACTTTCAGCAGATAATCAAAACGGCTGGCGATCATATGCGCCTGTTCGACCTCTGGCACCGCCAGCACGGCTTTGTTGAAAGCTTGCAAAGCAGCTTCTCGCGTATCGGAAAGCCGCACCTCAACGAAGGCAACATGGGCCTGACCCATGCGGATCGGATCAAGATTGGCGCGGTAGCCGGTGATCACGCCGCCATCTTCCAGCCGTTTCATCCGGGCTTGGGTCGGGGATTTCGACAGGCCGATGCGGCGGCCAAGCTCGGTGGCGCTGATCCGGCCATCCATGCTGAGTTCGCGCAGGATAGCATGGTCGAAACGGTCGAGTTCAGCCCGGTCGATTGGCATGGCGCGGTGATCCTTTTACGGCGTTTCGGCTGGAATTTAGTGTATAATGAGGGAAACAGCCTGTCAAACCTGCGCTATCATGGGCGAAATCTTTAGGGGGCAGATATGAGCGATGCGTGGACGGTAATTGAGCGTGATTCTCTGCGCGATGAGGCGACTTTGGTGGCCGATCTGATCGCCGAGGCGGGGATGGACGACGCTCAACGCGGGCGGGTGACGGCTTTGGGCGCGGATTTCGTGCGGCGGATCCGGGGCTCGGCCAAGCCGGGGCTGATGGAGGTTTTCCTCGCCGAATATGGCCTTTCGACCGATGAAGGGATCGCGCTTATGTGTCTGGCAGAGGCACTTTTGCGGGTGCCGGATGCCGAAACGATGGATGCTTTGATTGAGGATAAGATCGCACCTTCGGATTGGGGGCGGCATCTGGGCAAATCGGCGTCGTCCTTGGTCAATGCGTCAACCTGGGCGTTGATGCTGACCGGAAAGGTGCTGGATGAGCGCGAACCGGGGGTGGTGGGTCATCTGAAAGCGGCGGTGAAGCGCTTGGGCGAACCGGTGATCCGCAGCGCTGTGACGCGGGCGATGAAAGAGATGGGGCGCAACTTTGTGCTCGGCGAAACCATTGAAAAGGCTATGAAACGCGCGACGGTGCTGGAAGGGCAGGGCTATACCTACAGCTATGATATGCTGGGGGAAGAGGCGCGGACCGAAGCCGACGCGCGGCGCTATCATCTGTCGTATTCGGCGGCGATCACGGCGATTGCGAAGGCGGCTGTGACTGGGGATATTCGCAGAAATCCGGGGATATCGGTGAAGCTGTCGGCGTTGCATCCGCGCTATGAGGTCGCCAAGCGCGCGCGGGTGATGGAGGAATTGGTGCCGCGGGTGCGTGCGCTGGCGGGGTTGGCGAAGGCGGCGGGGCTGGGGTTCAACATTGATGCAGAGGAAGCCGATCGGCTGGCACTGTCGCTGGAGGTGATCGAGGCGGTTCTGGCCGATCCGGCCTTGCGCGGTTGGGATGGTTTTGGCGTGGTAGTGCAGGCGTATGGGCGGCGCGCCGGGGCGGTGATCGACTGGCTTTATGCTTTGTCGCAGCGCTTGGATCGCCGCATCATGGTGCGGCTCGTGAAGGGCGCCTATTGGGATGCGGAAGTGAAGCGGGCGCAGGTTTTGGGGCTGCAAAGCTTCCCGGTGTTCACCCGCAAACAGGCAACGGATGTCAGCTACATCGCCAACGCGCGCAAGTTGCTGGGCATGACCGACCGGATTTATCCGCAGTTTGCCACCCATAACGCTCATACCGTGGCGGCTATCCTAGAGATGGCCACGGATAAGAAAGTCTTTGAATTCCAACGCTTGCATGGCATGGGTGAGCGGCTCCACGATATCGTGCTAACCGACAATACCACCCGCTGCCGGATCTATGCGCCTGTCGGGGCACACCGCGATCTGCTGGCATACCTCGTGCGGCGGTTGTTGGAGAACGGCGCGAATTCCAGCTTCGTGAACCAGATTGTCAATGAGGAGGTCAGCCCGGAAACCGTGGCGGCTTGCCCAATTTCCGCGATGGAGGCGATGGCTCCAGTGCCATCCCCGGCGATTGCGACAGGGCCGGGGCTGTTTGGGGCGCGCAAGAATGCCAAGGGCTGGGATTTGACCGATGCGGGGGATCTCGCGGCGATAGCGGCGGCGCGGGGGCCGTTTGAGGCCACATTGTTTGAGGCGCGGCCGATGCTCGCGGGGCATGGTGTCGGTGGCTTGCGGGCCGAGGTGCGCAATCCGGCGACGGGCGCGCTGGTTGGCCATGTGCTGAGCGCGTCGGAGGCGGATGTAGACACGGCTTTGCGGCTGGCAGAGCCTTGGGCAGCGGATGCGGAAACCCGCGCGACCGTCTTGCGGCGGGCGGCAGATTTGTATGAGACCGAATTTGGCGCGATCTTTGCGCTGCTGGCGCGCGAGGCCGGGAAATCTCTGGCCGACGCGGTGGCGGAGTTGCGCGAAGCGGTTGATTTTCTGCGCTATTATGCTGATGGTGCGGCGGCGCTGACTACCCCTGCGCGCGGGGTGTTTGCTTGCATATCCCCGTGGAATTTTCCGCTGGCGATCTTCTCGGGGCAGATCGGCGCGGCTTTGGCTGCGGGCAATGCGGTGCTGGCGAAACCTGCGCCGCAGACGCCGCTGCTTGCAGCGCTCGCCGTGGATTTGCTGTGGAAAGCCGGGGTTCCGGCCAGTGCCTTGCAACTTCTGCCGGGCGATGGCGCGGTGGGCGGGTTGATCACTCGCGATGCGCGCATCAAAGGCGTGGCCTTTACCGGATCGACCGAAACCGCGCTGAAAATTCGCCGTGCGATGGCGGAGTTTATGGACCCAACCGCGCCGCTGATCGCCGAAACGGGTGGCCTCAACGCCATGCTGGTCGACTCAACCGCGCTGCCGGAACAAGCGGTGCGCGATATTCTCGCCTCCAGCTTCCAATCGGCGGGGCAACGCTGTTCGGCTCTGCGCTGCCTGTACGTACAGGAAGATGTGGCACTTGCGGTGCAGGAAATGCTGTTCGGCGCGATGGATGAACTGGTGTTGGGCGATCCCTTGGATTTGGCAACCGATGTTGGCCCGGTGATTGACGCGCAAGCGCAGGGCGGTATCCGCGACTATATCGCAGCGGCGCGGGCGGAAGGCCGGGTGTTGCGCGAAATGGCGCCCCCCACACTAGGCACGTTCATCGCCCCCACCGTGATCAAAGTGCCGGGGATTGCGGCGATGCCACGCGAGATTTTTGGCCCGGTGCTGCATTTTGCCACCTTCAAGGCAGGCGAGGTTGATCAGGTGGTCGCTGCGGTGAATGCCACCGGCTACGGCCTGACCTTTGGCTTGCACACGCGGATTGATGACCGGGTGCAGGCGGTGACGGAGGCGCTGCAGGTCGGCAACCTTTACGTCAACCGCAACCAAATTGGCGCAGTTGTGGGTAGTCAACCCTTTGGCGGTGAGGGGCTTTCCGGCACAGGTCCGAAAGCCGGCGGGCCGGAATATCTGCACCGCTTCACGATCAAAGCGGCGGCGGCGGCCGATACGACCAGCCCGGATTTGCCCGAGGCTGAGGTGGCCAAGGCGCTGAAGAACCTGCCCGCACCGCAAGACGCGGCACACGCCCGCGTGCTGCCGGGGCCGACCGGCGAGTCGAACCGGCTGACCGCCAGCCCGCGCGCGCCGCTGTTGTGCCTTGGGCCGGGGTCGCAGGCGGCAGCGGCGCAGGCGCAGGCAGTGCGGGCCTTGGGCGGCCAGGCGGTGCTGGCGGATGGGCTGGCTCCGCTGGCGCTGACCCGGCTGGCGGGTTTCTCCGGTGCTCTCTGGTGGGGCGATGCCGCGCAAGGGCGTGCGCGGGCGCAGGCCCTCGCCGCGCGCAAGGGGCCGATTCTGCCGCTGATCGGCGATATGCCGGATGCAGCCCATGTGATGTTGGAGCGGCATGTCTGCATCGACACCACAGCCTCGGGCGGCAATGCGCAACTGCTGGCGGAAGTCTCTGGCTGACCAGCCCTGTGGTCATCCTCTGTGGTCAAATATC
>JBKJTI010000348.1:0-23161 GCA_046590425.1 Cypionkella sp.
CGGCTGCCCGCCCGGATCGGCGACAGCAGTTCTTTCGCCTCATAAAACCGCAAGGTGCGGGCGGTCACCTGATAGGCGTCGCACATCTGGCGGATCGACAGGGTTTCGGTTTCACTCAGGGTCACGGCACTTCCTCGGCAAAGACTGCCGGGTAGATGGGGATGTTCTGCCCATCATAGTAGAGTGCTTGACGTTAACGTAAATGTAACGTCACGTCAGACTTCGGCGTGACGTGATGTCAAATCTCGGTCAGTTTGCGGATTTCCGCCGCCGCCGTGTCGCGCAACGCCCGCAGATCGCTGATGCTGGTTTCCAGCTCGGCTTGTTGCCGGGTCAGATCGGCCAGTTGCCGGTCTGCCAGACCAAGCCACTGCTCCAACTGAGTCTGCGTGCCCTTCTGCCGATAGATCAGCAGCCACTGCCGGATTTCCTCAAGGCTAAAGCCAAATCGTCGCCCGCGCAGGATCAGCGTCAGCCGCGCCACCTCGCGCCCACCATAAAACCGCGCCCGACCATCCTTTTCCGGCGAGAGCAACTCGATATACTCATAATATCGCAAAGTACGGGGCGTGACCTCGAACTTCGCGCACATTTCTTTGAAGCTTAGGCGAGTCTCGGTCATAGGGGCCTCCCAGGCTCAGACTAGTCGCCGCAACCGCAAGGCGCAAGAATTGTGAGCAGCCCCTTGCACTTGCCGCGCAGCGCGAGATTATGGGGCATGACCGATATTCTCACGATCGCCCGCCAATTCATCCAGGCCCTGCCGTTTTCCCGCGCACTGGCGATGGATCTGACCGAACTCGGGGCGGGCAGTGCCACCATCACCATGCCATGGGATGCGCGACTGGTCGGCGATCCCGCCACGGGGGTGCTACATGGTGGTGCCATCTCGGCGCTGATGGACACAGCCTCAGGCGCCTCGGTGATGAGCCACCCCGCCGCACCGACCTCGACCGCCACCCTCGATCTGCGCATCGACTACATGCGCCCCGCCACCCCCGGCCAAAGCATCACCGCACGGGCGGAATGTCACCATGTCACCCGCTCCGTCGCTTTCGTCCGCGTTGTCGCTTGCGATGAGGACACCGCGCGCCCGGTGGCCATGGGCACCGGCGCTTTCACCCTGGAGCGACCGAAGGGGACGTTGCCATGAAGCGCCCCGAACCTGTCGCCCAAGTCAAATCCCGCCGCGACAGCGCTTTGGCGGCTTTGGTGGATGCGGTGCCCTATATCCAATTCCTCGGCATCCGCTTTGATCGCCGTGGCGATGAGCTGACCGCTTGGCTGCCCTATTCCGAGATGCTGATCGGTAACCCCAGCCTGCCTGCGCTGCATGGTGGGGTGACGGCGTCTTTCCTGGAGGTCACCGCCCTGATCGGTCTGGCGTGGTCCAGCCTGTGGGATGATCTGGAAGCGGGCCGCATTGACTCCGCGCGCGTCGCCGCAGGTCAACTGCCACCCCTGCCGAAAACCATTGATTTCACCGTCGATTACCTGCGTGCGGGCTTGCCGCGCGATTGCTATGCGCGGGCACGCGTCAACCGTTCCGGACGCCGCTTTGCCTCGGTGCAGGTCGAGGCCTGGCAAGACAATCACGCCCGCCCCTTCGCGCTGGGCTCGGTGCATTGCCTGATGCCAGAGCCGGGGGAGTGATCTGAAATCGGTGCCGCCTTGGGTGGCATCGAGCCACCGCTCGGCGGCGCTGCCGGGGTAGGGTCTGATGCGGTGCGTGTGTAGAAGCGGCGGACCCTCCGGGGGGAGTATTTCGAAAAGAGCAATGTGGGGCGGTTGGTCTTAGCGCACGAACCGGAACGCCGCCGAGGCCGCCCAGCCCGCCACCGCCGCCATCACCAGCGACAGCACGCCATAGAGCAGCGGTTGCTGATGCGCGAGGTTGTAGAGCAAACGCTCCAACCCGGCCTTGCGCACCGCGATAAGCCGTTCCTGCGTGTCCAGCACCACGCCGCCGCGCAGGATGAACAGCCGCACCTTGTAATTGCCTTCGGTCAGGTTCGCGGGCAGCACCACATCGGTGCGAAACAGCGTCTCATCGGCCAGTTGTACCGAGCGTTCGGCGATGCGGTAGCGGCTTTCATCGAGCCTGATCCGCTCCAGTGCTGCGACGAAATCGGGAGCGTTTTCAGCCTCATCGCTGATGCCCACCGCGCGGATCACCTGCGGGATGGTGATATGGTGGCGCAGATCCTCGGTGCCCGACAGGATCTTGTCCAGCTTGTCGGTGGTCGCCACCGCGTAAAAGCTGGGCGCTGCATCGACGTTGACCGACGAGCGGTTCAGCCAGATTCCGGCGACGCGTTCCTTGCGACGGATGACCAGGGCGGTGCTGGGGCCTTCGACGGTCACGATCACCTCCAGCGGCGGGCCGTCCGGGGCAGGGGCGTCGCGTTTGACCGCGCCATAGATCAGAATCTCCGAGCCATCGAAATTCGCGGTGATCTGCACCCGGTTCTGGCTGAGACCGCTGACCAAAGCTTCATTCGCCATAGCCGGGCCGATGAGGGCCAGCAGCAGGATCAGCGCCCGGATCATGGCAACAGCCCCGGCGTCACCGAGAACAACTCGGCGGGTTGCAACAACAGATCGAGCGCGATCTTGAAGCTGACCGTCAGCACGAGGATCGCCAGCATGATGCGCAGCTGTTCCGCCTTCAGCCGGGTCGACAGACGTGCTCCGATCTGCGCGCCGATCACCCCGCCCATGATCAGCAGAAACGCCAGCATCATATCGACGGTCTGGCTGTTGATCGCGTGCATGATCGTGGTGAAGCCGGTCACAAAAATGATCTGGAACAGCGAGGTGCCCACCACCACCCGCGTCGGCATCCCCAAGAGGTAAATCATCGCCGGCACCAGAATGAAACCGCCGCCGACCCCCATGATCGCCGACAGAAACCCCACCCCCGCTCCAATCGCCAGCGGCGGCAGCACCGAGATGTAAAGGCCCGAGGCGCGGAACTTCATCTGCAACGGCAGCCGATGCACCCAAGTATGGATATGGGCCCGCCGGATTGGCGCGGCTGCCCCCGCCCGATGCGCCCGGATCAGCGCCCGCGCGCTTTCGGCAAACATCATGCTGCCGATCAGACCGAGAAACAGCACATAGCTCAGCTGTACGAACAGATCGATCTGCCCCAAAGCCGTCATCCAGGCAAACACCTTCACCCCGATGAACGAGCCCGCAAAACCGCCCGCCAGCAGCACCAGCCCCATGCGGAAATCGACGCCCTTGCGCTTCATCTGCACCAGCACGCCCGAGATCGACGAGGCCACAACCTGGTTTGCACCCGTCGCCACTGCCACACCCGGAGGCACGCCAACGAACAGCAACAGCGGCGTGATCAGAAAGCCGCCGCCAACGCCAAACATCCCCGATAAAAACCCGACCATGCCGCCCAATCCCAACAACAGGAAGGCGTTGATCGAAACCTCGGCGATGGGGAGGTAGATTTGCATTGGCCGAGGCCCGGAAAGGATTGAATTTCCTCAAGCCTTGCGCGGGTTTGACGGGGTTGTCAAACCCTTGTGGGGCTCACGCTTGCGTGCGCAGAAAATGCCTGAGCACCTGTTCCAGTTTCGCCGCACCCAAGGGTGCCATCGCCTTGGTATGCTCATGGCTGATCTGCTCATCGCTCATCCCGGCGGCCATGTTGGTGATGGTGGAAATCGCTGCCACCCGCAGGCCAAGGAAGCGGGCCAAGATCACCTCGGGCACCGTCGACATCCCCACCGCATCGCCACCAAGGATCTTGATCGCCCGAATTTCCGCAGGCGTTTCAAACGAGGGGCCGGAATACCACGCGTAGACCCCCTCGGGCAGCGCCACATTGACCACCTCGGCACTTGCCTTCAGCGCGGACCGCAGGTCAGCATCATAAGCGGTGGTCATTGGCACGAACCGCGCATCGGTTTTCTCGCCGATAAGCGGATTGAGGCCAGAGAAGTTGATGTGATCATTCAACAGCATCAGATCGCCGGGTCGAATATCGGGCCGCAACGACCCCGCCGCGTTGGTGGCAATCAGCGCCTCGGCGCCGAGGGCTTTCAGCACCGTCAGCGGCAGCCGCATCGCCGCCGAATTGCCGTTCTCATAATAATGCTCACGCGCGCCGAACACTGCGAGGCGCACGCCCTCCAGATCGCCAATCACCAGATGTGGGTTGTGGCCGGAAACCCCGACGTGCGGAAACCCCGGCAGATCGCCAAAGGGGATCGCCACACCTTGCACCGCCTGCGCCAGATGCCCCAGACCCGAGCCGAGGATCAGGCCCAGCTTGACCGGGGCACTGCCCGCACGCGATTGGATTTGGGCGACAAGAGCGGCGGTTTGATCAGGCATAGGGCAGTCCTTTGTGACAAGCGCCGGGGGATTTCAAATCCCCCCGCTACGAAGTTTCTTCGCTACTAACAAACTTCTACGCACCCCTGTGGGATATTTAAGCCAGTATGAAACCCGGAAGATCAGCGTTCTTTTACATAAGGCTCGCCACCCGCACGCGGTGGTATGGCTTTGCCGACAAAGCCCGCCAGCACCAGCACGGTCAGGATATAGGGCAGGGCATCCAGCATCGACACGGGCACTTTGAACTGCGCGACGCGTTCGACCACATCGGGGCGCAGGGCCAGCGCTTGGAAAAATCCAAACAGCATGGTTGCGCCCAGTGCCTGCCAAGGCCGCCATTTCGCGAAGATCAAGGCGGCGAGCGCGATGTAGCCGCGCCCCGCCGTCATCTCACGCCCAAAGCCTGCTTGTAGCGCTGTCGCCATGTAAGCCCCGGCAATGCCGCACAAAACCCCGGTGATCGCCACAGCGGCAAAGCGCAATCCCACCACCGAAACCCCCGCCGTATCCACTGCCGCCGGGTTTTCGCCCACTGCGCGCAGACGCAGACCAAAGCGCGTGCGATACAGCACCCACCACGTCAAAGGCACAAACGCCACCGCCGCATAGACCAGAATCGAATGACCCGAGATCACCTGATAATACAACGGCCCGATCAGTGGCACATCCTGCAGGCTTTCCGCGAAGGGCAAAGTGATCGGGTTAAACCGCGCATCACCCGACAGTGGCGGCGTCCGCCCGCCTTGGCCAAACAACGCCTGCGCCACCAGCACTGTGATCCCCGACGACAGGAAATTCAGCGCCACACCCGAGATCAACTGATTACCCCGGAAGGTGATCGAGGCCACCCCATGCAGCATAGCGAAGATCATCGACGCGCCAATTCCCGCCAGCAGCCCGCCCCAAGCCGACCCCGACATCGCCGCGACTGACCCCGCCGCCATCGCAGCCGCCAGCATCTTGCCCTCAAGGCCGATGTCGAAAATGCCGGCGCGCTCCGAGAAAAGCCCCGCGAGACAGGCCAACAGCAACGGCGTGCCCAGCCGCACGGTGGATCCCAAAATCTGCATCAGCGTCTCATAGTCCATCACGCCACCGCCTTTCGCCCGAAGCTAAAGACCCAGACCAACAGCATCCGCACCATCTGATCCAGCGCCCCGGTGAACAGGATCACCAGCCCCTGCACTACGATCCGCATCTCGATCGGGATCGTGGTGTTCAGCCCCAAAGCCGCCCCGCCCTGATAGAGAAACCCAAAGAGCAACGCCGCGAGCAGCACGCCCAAAGGATGATTTCTCCCCATCAGCGCCACGGCAATCCCGATGAATCCTGCGCCTTCTGCCGAGTTCTGCAGCAGCCGCTCCGCCGAGCCCATCACATTGTTTATCGCCATCATCCCGGCCAAACCGCCGGAAATCAGCATCGCGATCATGGTGATCCTCACCGGATTGATCCCGGCGTATTTCGACGCCGCTTCCGATTTGCCAAACGCCCGGATCTGATAGCCCAACCGCGTGCGCCATAGCAAAAGCCACACCACCAGACAGGCGGCCAGTGCAATGAACAGCGTTACATTCGCAGGCACATTCGAATACATCTGCAACCCGGCCTTGGTCAGCTTCGGCGTGCCATCCGAGTTCATACGGGCGAAAAACTCGCTGATAAACGGCATATCGCTGAGGGCCGGCAGCTTCGCGCCGTCCGGGAACCGCGCCGAGGCCGGGTCCATCTGCCCCGCAGGCCGCAACACATCGACCAGCATGTAAACGATCAAAGCCGAGGCGATATAGTTGAACATGATCGTGGTGATCACGATATGAGAGCCGCGCTTCGCCTGCAAATACGCGGGGATCGCCGCCCAAGCCGCGCCAAACACCGCCGCCCCCAACGTCGCTGCCAACAGCGCAACCGTCCAATGCGGCCACGGTAGCGCGAGGCAAACCAGCGCCACGCCAAGCCCGCCCAGTTGCGCCTGCCCCTCACCACCGATGTTGAACAACCCGGCGTGAAACGCCACGATCACCGACAGCCCGGTAAAGATGAACGAGGTGGTGTAATACAGCGTATAACCCCAGCCATTCGCCGAGCCGAACGCCCCCTCCACCATGATCCCCAAGGCCTGCGTCGGGCTTTGCCCAATCGCCAAAAGCACAATCGCTGCGACCAAAGCCGCGAGCAAAAGCGAGATCAGCGGCACCAAGACGACATCGGCCCATTGCGGTAGTTTTCTCATCTCAAACCTTCCCGCCCGCGCCAACACCCGCCATCAACAGCCCCAGTTCGCGCTCATTCGTCGTCTCTGGGTCTGCCGTTCCCATGATATGGCCGTCAAACATCACCGCAATCCGGTCGGAAAGAGACATGATTTCATCCAGTTCGACCGACACCAGCAGAATTGCCTTGCCAGCATCGCGCAGAGCAATGATCTGCTTGTGGATGAACTCAATCGCGCCAATATCTACCCCCCGCGTCGGTTGGCCAATCAGCAAAAGGTCGGGGTTCTGCTCCATCTCGCGCGCCACCACGATCTTTTGCTGATTGCCGCCCGAGAAATTCTTCGCGGCCAGTGTCGCAATCGGCGGGCGCACGTCATAGCGCGCCATCTTCGCCTCGGTATCCGCCCGCAGCGCGTCGTTGTCCATGAACACCGCATTTTTCTGATACTTCGGGTCGTTGTGATAGCCAAACGCCACATTTTCCCAAGCCGAGAAATCCATGATCAGCCCCAAATGCTGGCGATCCTCTGGAACATGCGCGATCCCGGCCTCGCGCCGCGTCTGCCCATTCGCCGACAACCCTGCCAAGGGCAAATCCACCCCCTTCAGCGTGATCCGCCCGGTTGCCCGCGCGATGCCGCCCAAAGCCTCCAGCAGTTCTGACTGGCCATTGCCCGCCACCCCCGCGATGCCCAGAATCTCGCCCGCCCGGATCTCGAAACTGACGCCTTTTAGCCGCTCGATCCCTTCATCATCCTTCACCCGCAGGTTCTCGACCGACAGCACCACCGCCCCCGGCGTCGCTTTAACCTTCTCGACCTCCAGCAAAACCTTGCGCCCGACCATCAACTCGGCCAGCGACTCAGGGTTAGACTCAGCCGTCTTCACCGTCCCCACCATCGTGCCGCGCCGCATGACGCTGACGTTGTCCGTCGCCTCCATGATCTCGCGCAGCTTGTGGGTGATCAGGATGATGGTCTTGCCCTGTTCCTTCAACCCGTTCAGAATCCTGAACAAATGGTCGGCCTCATCCGGGGTCAACACCCCCGTGGGCTCGTCCAGAATCAGGATATCGGCCTGCCGATACAGCGCCTTCAAAATCTCCACCCGCTGCTGATGCCCGACCGACAGGTCTTCGATCAAAGCATCCGGGTCCACGTCCATCTCATATTCGCGGGAAAGATCGCCCAGAACCTTGCGCGCCTTCGCCAAAGACGTGTTCAACATCGGGCCATCTTCGGCGCCCAGGATCACATTCTCCAGCACCGTGAAATTCTGCACCAGTTTGAAGTGCTGGAACACCATTCCGATACCGGCGCGAATGGCGCTCTGGCTGTCGGGAATAGGGGTCAGCTTGCCGTTGATGTAAATCTCGCCCGCATCGGCGCGGTAAAATCCATACAGGATCGACATCAACGTCGATTTGCCAGCGCCATTCTCGCCAATGATGCCGTGAATCGTGCCGCGCGGCACCGCGATATTGATATCCTTGTTGGCCTGAACCGGGCCAAAAGCCTTGGATATGCCTTTCAACTCAATCGCATAGGAAGAGAGGGCGGCAGTTGCCTGCCGCCCCCCATTATTGGCCGTAGCCGCCATTAGAACGACCCAGCCGGGCAGGTGTTGTCGGACATGTAGTCATGCACCACCAACTCGCCCGATTTGATCTTTTCAGCCGCCGCATCAACGGTCGCCTGCATTTCCGCCGTCACCAGACTTGCGTTGTTTTCGTCCATCGCATAGCCGACGCCGCCCGCTTTCAGGTCCATCACGTTGATGCCAGGGGCCAGGTTTTCACCCTCTTTGAACGCTTCATAAACCGCGTTATCAACGCGCTTCAGCATTGAGGTCAGCACTTTGCCCGGATGCATGTAGTTCTGGTTGCTGTCGACGCCGATCGAGAGAATCCCCTCATCCGCCGCCGTCTGCAGAACCCCAACGCCCGTGCCGCCCGCTGCCGCATAGATCACATCCGCGCCCTGCGATTTCTGCGCTTTCGCCAGTTCCGCGCCCTTCACCGGGTCATTCCAAGCCGCCGGAGTCGTTCCGGTCATGTTCAGAATAACCGTCGCATCCGGCTTCACAGCCTTCACGCCCTGCGCATAGCCGCAGCCAAAGCGGCGGATCAGCGGAATATCCATGCCGCCAATAAAGCCCACGGTGTTGGTTTTCGAGGCCAGACCCGCCATCATGCCAACCAGATAGCTGCCCTGATCTTCGGTAAACACCACCGATTTCACGTTCGGCTGCTCGACCACCATGTCGATGATGCCAAACTTGGTGTCGGGGAAGTCCGGTGCCACCGTGTTCAGCACGTCACCAAAGGCAAAGCCGGTCATGATGATCGGATTTGCGCCATCTTCGGCCAAAGACCGCAAAGCCTGCTCGCGCTGGGCTTCCGACTGCATTTCCAGCTCTTTATAGGTGCCGCCGGTTTCTTTCGCCCATTTTTCAGCGCCGTTGAACGCCGCCTCATTGAACGATTTGTCGAACTTGCCGCCCAGATCGAAGATGATCGCAGGTTCTGCCAGCGCGGCACCGCTCGTCAGCGCCAAAGTCGCTGCTGCACCCAGCAGGTGTTTCATCAGGGTCATGTTTTTCTCCCGGTTTACGTGTTGTTAGCCTTTTTGTTTTCCCATCTCGGCGCGGCCAGTGTGGCCATCCTCAGGCGGGTCGTGTTGGATTTAGGACAGCGCTTTGCGAGAGGGTCAACAGGAATCTGTGGTACGTCTGCGTGACTGGGCAGCCTCGCCGCGCGGCAGCGGTGAAAAATATACCATTTGGTCAGTAATTTGGCGGCAGGGATGCGTTAAATCGCCCGGCCCAGCACTAAGGCATCCACCCGCGCGCCTGTCGGAGATTGGTAATACCCGCGACGTTTGCCTTTCGGCTCAAAGCCTTTGCGCGCGTAAAGGCTCTGCGCGGGCAGGTTCGTCGCCAACACTTCCAGAAAAACTGATTCGGCCCCGCGCGCTTTCGCCTCTGTCAAAAACCCATCCACCAACCGGCCGCCGGTGCCGCGCTTGCGCGCGCGGGGGTCCACCGCAAGCGTGATCAACTCGGCTTCCCCGGCCACAACCCGACCAATCAGAAACCCGCTGGGTTCCGTCAGCACGAACGCGAAAGCGCTGTCCAGAATGCTGGCAATCTCTGCCGACGACCAGGGCCGGGGCGTGGCGAAACACGCCGCATGCACCGCCGCCATTTCGTCAAAAGTCACGATGCTGCCAGATCAAGAATAACCGGCGGCGGATCGGAGGGCGGTGCCGCATCCGCGCCACGTAAATAAAACGGCGCAGGCCGGGGCTGCACTGTTCCAAGTCGCGTCAAAGCAATCCGCGCAATCGCCTCGGCAATCGGCAGGCTGTGCAAGCCCTCGCGCCCCGCAACAGCCCCCACAACCACACCCAAGGCTTCAGCCGTTACAATCCGCGCTGCCCCTGGCCCGATAACCTCAAACCGCTGCACATAGACCTCACCGCGCCGGGCATCCTCGATAACCGTCACCGGGCGCGGTAATCCGTAAGCCAAAGCCTCCAATCGAGTCACCCCAATCGCCGGGACGCCCAAGCCCAAGGCCAAGCCCCGTGCCGCAGCCACCGCAATCCGCACCCCGGTAAAATTCCCCGGCCCGGTGCCGACCGCAATCGCCGTCACCTCCGTCAAAACCACGCCAGCCTCAGCCAGCAAGTCCGAGATCAAAGGCATCAGCCGTTCGGCCTGCCCCTTCTCCATCGCCTCGGTTTTCAGCCAAAGCCGGTCGCCCGACAACAAAGCGGCGGCGCAATGCGCCGCCGATGTGTCGAATGCCAGTATAAGATCAGGCCGCAACCGGACGCACCTCAAGCACTTCCGGGATGTAGTGCCGCAACAGGTTCTCGATCCCCATCTTCAAGGTCAGGGTCGAAGACGGGCAACCCGCGCAAGCGCCCTTCATATGCAGATAGACCACGCCGCGATCAAAACCGTGGAACGTAATGTCGCCACCATCCTGTGCCACGGCAGGGCGCACGCGGGTATCCAGCAACTCTTTGATCTGCTTGACGATATCGCCATCCGGCCCATCATGCGCCGCATGGGCGGCCTGAGATTCGCCCTCCATCACCGCCGCACCCGATTGGAAATGCTCCATGATCGCGCCGAGGATAGCAGGCTTAATATGCTGCCAATCGGCGGCTTCCGCCTTGGTCACAGTGACAAAATCGGTGCCAAAGAACACGCCGGTCACTTGCCCGGTCGCAAAAATCCGCTTCGCCAGTGGCGACTTTTGCGCAGCCTCAAGGCTCGGGAAATCAGCGGTACCCATTTCAAGCACAGCTTGCCCCGGCAGGAATTTCAACGTCGCCGGGTTTGGGGTGGATTCGGTCTGGATGAACATGGTCTTTTCTCCGACTATTCCACTCGGATATGCGCCCTCAACATCGATAAGTCAAGTTTGGAACCGTTCTAAATCGCCCTGAAGCCACAAAAAGAGGCGCAAGGTTTCCCAGCGCCCCCTCATCCCACGGGCAAGCCGCCATCAGAACTTCACAACGTAGGAAATTCCCGTCACCAGCGGATCAATCTCCACCTTGCCGATGCCCGCACCATCCAGGCTGACATCGCTTTCGATCTTGGCATAGCGCAGATCAGCCGCAGCGCCGCCTTGTCGCTGACCGCATAATCCACTCCCAGATGCACTGCTACGCCAAAGCTGTCGTCGATCTTCAGATTCCCCAAGGGCCATCCTCTGCCCCTCGGGTGGCCCGGACGTTGACCTGAATCACACCCGGGCCACGCTGCGCTGCGACAGCGCGTCGCGACTGCGCTCACGCGCTATAATAGGCGTACATCAATTCCAGCGCGTTGAGGCTTGGTGCAACAGCGAGGCGCGGTTGCGGACTGGCTTTGAAATAGGCATCTGCCTCTTGCGCGGCGCGGATCGCGGCGATGGGTTGAATGTCCAGTTTGGTTGGGTTGACGGTGACAGAGGGATTGCGGCTCATAGCGTGCTCCTTTTTGTCCTCCCGCATCGAATATAGGGCAAATTGCTGCAACAGCAAACGGCACAATGCTGCAAGTGCGAAATGCACTCAGCGCAAGGCACTCTGCCCACGCGCAACGGCACTCCGCCGCAACCGCCGCAGCATCGCCCAAACGATCAACCGGTGCGCCTGGGCGACGGGAATCATATAAAGGCGGCCAAACCAGTTGTGCGTAACGACCGAGGCGGTGATCGCCAACCGCACGCCCTCCACCGTGACGCAAGTCATCACATCCAGATGCCGATCCCGCGCGGTCAACGAAAGCACGGTGTCGCTGATATGCTCGATCAAAAAGAAATCGAGATGATCGCCGACCTGCGGCGCCTCCACAATTGCCCCGGAAAACCCACCAATCCGCGCCACCCCAAACCGCGCCGAAATCGCATCCCGCAGCTTGATCGCCAGACCCAACCCCGGCAACGGCTTCGCCATCACCAACCGCCAAGCCTCCAGCGCGGTGATCGGCGCGGGCAGGGCAACGCTTTGGCTGTCCAGATAAACCAACACCGCCCGAGGGGCGATCAGTTGCGCATGGGCCGGAAGCTGCATGGCGGGAACCTCGCTTTGCAAACACCATAGCCCCAATGCACGCTACACAAGCTGAGACAGATGGCCTCACCCACCAAGCCACTCGGCCCCGCTACTGAAAGCAATAAATCGCCACGACCGCCGCCGTGATTTGATCAGGTATGCCCGCAGCCAGATTAATCGGCTCTGTGCTGCTGCGCGGAAACAACACGCCTGCATCGCTTAAAAAAGCGTTCAACGGCTGTACCGGCACCGCAAAATTCATATTCTGTGGCAGCGTGCCAGTGGATTTCAGCACTTCCAGATCATTGACCCGCGACACCACCACCCCAACCACACCACCCGCCGCATTGATCAGCGGCCCTCCAGAGTTTCCCGGCTGCACCGGGGTCGAGATCATGATGCGATCCTTGCCGCCATCAATGCCTTGCAACGCGCTGATGTTGCCGTTCGTTGCCGTCAAGCCTTGACCCAGATTGCCCAGATACGGATAGCCCAGCGCCATCACCGTCTCGCCCAACTTCGGTGTCACGCTGTCGCCAATTCCCAACCAAACCGCCGAGCGCCGCGTCCCCGTCAGCGCCGCAAGATCCAGCTTTTCATCCTCTGCCAAAACCTGCACCGAGCTGCCATCGGCCAAGCTAAGCGACCCACAGCCCGCAACCACATGCGCCGCCGTCACCAGATCGGTGTTGTTGATGTAAAACCCGGTGCCAGACCCGGACAAAGTCCCGCCGGGCCGGGTTGCCTCTGCGCTCGGCTCTTCGGGATGCGCGGGCGTAGACGGCGACTTCACAATGGCAGGTGCAGCAGGCTCCGGGGCGGGCCGCAGCACGGCCGCCAGCACGCCATCAAGCGGAAGTGTCAGATCGCTGCCGCGCCCAACTTGGATACTACCACTCAACAATGCCACCCGGCCTGCATGTTCCGCGCCTGACATTAGCGAAATCGTCATGTAAATATCGCCGATGAGGTCAGACCGCACATAGGAAAACACCCCACCTGGGGGTTCGCTTGAGGTGACAATGCGGCCCGGTTTGATGCTTTGATAAGGCTCACTGCCCGCGCGCGCGTGCTGATAGCTGTAGCGGTGAAAATTGAGTGCGTCCGCCACCCCGCCATACGCAATCACAAGACTGAAACGGCTGTCCGCGGAACCCCATGCACTCGTAAACTCCGAACTATGCTCGGGATCGGAGGACACCAGATTTTCTGGAAAGGCAAAAGAGATGCCAGTGCTGTCGCTATAGCTGATCCACCAACCGCTCGTTTGCCGTTCCAATTCAAACTCGGCCAGCAAATCCTGCAAATCTGCGAACACCGGCTTGACCGTATTCAGATGTCGCAATGTGTAGCGTTCCAAAGCCCGCTGGCTGCCCTTGCCCCAAGCGCCGTCCAGCAGCCCATTGTAATCGCCTGAAAACGCCAGTGCCGCTTGCACGATGCGCTTTTCCTGAAAACTCAGCAGGCGGGCATCGAATTCGGTCTGTTGCACTCCCTGCGCATGGACCGTCCGCAGGCCAAAGGCCAGCATCACAAGGCAAATCAATACCACGACACGCACCGGCAAATCCCTCACCCGCTGAGCGACAACATAATTCCAACCTAGCCCAACTCTACGTCTAAACTTGGGCGCGGATGCGACCAACATGGTTAAACCCTATTAACCATACCCGACACCGTTCAAAATCCGCCAATAAAATCAATGGTCCCGAGTTGGGACCACCCTCAAGTAATGCTCTCCAACCGTTCCTTGCTCATATCTCCCGGAACGATGGTGATCGGGATCGGCAAGCTTCCCGAAGACCGCGTCATCGCCGTCACCAAAGGCCCCGGCCCGGATTTCTCGGTGCCAGCCCCCAACACCAGAATCCCCACCGCCGGGTCTTCCTTGACCTGCGCCAGAATCTCGGCCACCGGATCCCCCTCGCGGATGATCAGTTCGGGGTTCACCCCCTGCTTGTCCCGCATCCATTGCGCGAACACTTCGAAGTGCGCCTCGATCCGCTCGCGCGCCTCGGCCCGCATCAGGTCTGCGACCCCCATCCAGTGCTGGAACTCTTCGGGCGGGATGATCGACAAAACCTGCACTCCACCCCCGGTATGCGCCGCCCGCAGCGCCGCAAATCGCATCGCGTTCAGACATTCCCGGCTGTCATCCAGCACGACAAGAAACTTCCGCATATTCGTCTCCCCATGACGCCGCGATCATGCAACCGAGGCTAAGGGAAGGCAAGTGTGGGGAAGCGGGCCCTAGCGCTGGGTCGCGGCCCAATCCCAATACAGCTTGCGCGCGCGGCCGGTCATCGGGCGGTCTTTATATTCGGTATCATCAAACGCCTTCACCGCCGTCACTTTGGAAAAATTGCCCGACAGGAAAATCTCATCGGCTGCATGGGCATCCTCGAACGTCAGCACGGTCTCCCGCACCTCCACCCCATCCGCCCGCAGGTTGGAAATATGCCGCGCCCGAGTGATCCCGGCCAGAAACGTCCCGTTCGGAACCGGCGTAAAAACCACCCCATCCTTCACCAAAAACACATTCGCCGTGGCACTTTCCGCAAGGTTCCCCAAAGCATCCGCCACCAGCGCATTGCCAAAGCCTTTGGCCTGCGCTTCAACCAGCATCCGCGCGTTGTTGGGGTAAAGGCACCCGGCCTTGGCATTGCAGACTGCATCCTCCAGCACCGGACGGCGGAACCTTGTCCGGGTCAGCGTTGTGGCAAAATCCCGGTCCGGCATCGCCACTTCTTCCAGCGAGATCGCAAACCCCGTCGCCCCTGCCATCGGCACGATGCCCAACTCGGACCCGTGCAGCGCCCAATACATCGGCCGGATGTACACCGCTTGCCCCGGCCCGAAGCTTTGCAGGCCCTCGCGGATGATCGCCGCCATATCCTCGGGCGCGCAGGTCGGGGTGATCATCAACGCCTCGGCTGAGCGGTTCACCCGGGCGCAATGCAAATCCAGATCCGGGCACATGCCGTCAAAATACCGCGCGCCGTCGAACACCGAAGTGCCTTGCCAGATGCCATGATCCGCCGCCTTCATCACCGCCAGATCGCCATCATGCCAGCGCCCGTCCCAAAAGGTGCGGATGGATTTGCCAAAGGCCATGCTGATCTCCTGCTGTTTTGCCGCAAGCTTAATCATGCGCCACAGCCAGCGGAAAGCCCTGTTACGGTTTCGCGCAAGCCCAAGCGAAACCCTGCCGGGGCGCGCGGCCCTTGCGCAAGCAATCGCCCAAATCCTCCTGAAAACGCCATGAAAAAAGCCCTCGGACCGGGGGACTGGTCCGAGGGCTTGGCTGCAAAATGCCAGCCTAAGGGTGGGACAGACGGGGAAAATAGCCCCGAGGCTGACTATGGTTGAGGGTTGAATCGATTCTGTGACGGGATTGTATCAGGCCTGCGCCGTCATTTTTGCGTGCCAAGGGCACGTCACCAAATGGTCATTCACCATGCCCACCGCCTGCATGAACGCATAGCTGATGGTCGGGCCGACGAATTTGAAGCCGTGGGCCTTCAGCGCCTTTGACAAAGCCAGTGATTCCGCCGTCTGCGCGACTGGTTGGTGCAAGTTGCCCAGTTGGCGATCCATCGGTTGACCGCCCACATGCTTCCACAGAAAATTTGAGAACCCCTCACGCGCCTCAATCGTCAGATAGGCGCGGGCCCCAGCAAAGGTCGCCTCGATCTTGCCGCGATGGCGGATGATGCCCGGATCGGCCAGCAGGCGTTGGGTTTCGGCCTCGCCCCAGCCTGCCAGTACCGCAGGGTCAAACCCAGCAAAAGCCGCCCGAAACGTTTCACGCCGCCGCAGAATGGTGATCCAAGACAGGCCGGCCTGAAACCCTTCCAAGATCAGACATTCGAACAATGCGCGTGGATCGCGCTCGGGGCGGCCCCATTCGTCATCATGATAGGCGATATATAAAGGATCACTGCCGCACCAAGTGCAGCGTTGGGTCGCGCCGCTCATCTCGCCCTCATAATCATTAAAATTGGCCTAAAATCTGAATACTTAAGGTGGCTTTTACCGTTGTGTCGGCATTCTGTCCATTGGCGGGTTCGGCTACCTGCCATGAAGGAGCATTGCGATGATCATGCCAAAACCAAAACCTCGACTGGATGCGCAGGCGGGCGTGGCGAGCCCTTTGGGCGTGGCGATCTCGGCGGGGGATCGGGAAACCCTGTCGATGGTGCGACAAGCGATTGATACCAAACGCTTGCGCTTGGCCTATCAACCAGTGGTGCTGGCGCGCGATGCCGCCCGCGTGGCGTTTCAGGAAGGACTGATCCGGGTGCTGGACCCCACCGGGCGGGTGATTCCGGCGAAAGACTTTATGGAGGCGGTGGAAAGCCATGAAATTGGCCGCGAAATCGACTGCGCCGCTCTGGAAATCGGTCTGGCCGCTTTGGCGCGGGTGCCCGATCTGCGGTTGTCGGTCAACATGTCGGCACGCTCCATCGGCTACGCGCGTTGGGTGCAACTGCTGCGGCGTGGGCTTTCGGTCGGCCCCACGATTGGCGAGCGGCTGATTCTCGAAATCACCGAAAGCTCGGCGATGCAGGTGCCGGAACTGGTGGTGGCTTTCATGGACGATCTGAAAGGCGCTGGCGTGGCCTTTGCACTGGACAATTTCGGCGCGGGGAATATGGCGATCCGCTACTTCAAGGATTTCTTCTTCGATATCCTGAAACTGGACGGCCAATTCATCCGCAACATCCATCAGGATGCTGACAACCAAGTGCTGACAGCGGCGCTTTTGTCGATTGGAAAGCATTTTCAGATGTTTACCGTCGCGCAATCGGTGGAAACAGCGGCCGAGGCGCAGATGCTGCAAACGATGGGCGTGGACTGCATGCAGGGCTATCTGTTTGGCGCCGCCACCCTGAAACCCGCATTTGACCGCAATGCCGCGCGGAAAACGGCCTGAAACCGGCAGGATTGACCCTGCGTCAATCTGGCCATGCAGAAAACTTGCTTTTCAGTGCCTGTCAACCTAGGGCATTGTTCAGGTCGGCGAAGCAGGGCTTTGCCGGATAGTTTCTGGGAGAGGGCGCTAGTCATGACCAATGTGGTAATCGTATCGGCGGCACGCACCGCTGTGGGCAGCTTTAACGGAGCCTTCGCGGCCACTCCGGCGCATGAGCTGGGGGCTGCGGTGATTGAGGCCGTTGTGGCCCGCGCCGGGATCGACAAGGCGGAAGTGTCTGAGACCATTCTCGGTCAGGTGCTGACCGCAGGCCAAGGGCAAAACCCGGCCCGCCAAGCGCATATCCGCGCCGGTCTGGCGAAAGAGGCTTCGGCTTGGTCGCTGAATCAGGTTTGCGGCTCGGGTCTGCGCGCGGTGGCTTTGGGTGCGATGCACGTGCAACTGGGCGATGCAAATATCATCGTCGCGGGCGGCCAGGAAAGCATGTCGCTGTCGCCCCATGTGGCACACCTGCGTGCGGGTCAGAAGATGGGCGATCTGAACTTCATCGACAGCATGATCCGCGACGGGCTGTGGGATGCGTTCAACGGCTATCACATGGGCCAAACGGCGGAAAACGTCGCCAATCAGTGGCAGATTTCGCGCGAGATGCAGGATGAATTTGCGCTGGCCAGCCAGAACAAGGCCGAAGCCGCGCAGAAAGCTGGCAAGTTCAAGGATGAGATCGTGGCCTTCACCATCAAGACCCGCAAGGGCGATGTGGTGGTCGATCAGGACGAATACATCCGCCACGGTGCCACCCTCGAATCGATGCAGAAACTGCGTCCGGCGTTTACCAAGGATGGCTCGGTGACGGCGGCGAATGCCTCGGGCCTGAACGACGGTGCTGCGGCGGTGCTGCTGATGTCGGAAGCCGATGCCAACAAGCGTGGGTTGAAACCCCTCGCGCGGATCGCGTCTTATGCCACGGCTGGCTTGGACCCGTCGATCATGGGCGTCGGCCCGATTTTCGCCAGCCGCAAAGCTCTGGAGAAAGCTGGCTGGAAGGCCGCCGACCTCGATCTGATCGAAGCGAATGAGGCGTTCGCCGCACAAGCCTGTGCCGTGAACAAAGACATGGGCTGGGACACCAGCAAGGTTAACGTCAACGGCGGCGCGATTGCGATTGGCCATCCGATCGGCGCTTCAGGCGCGCGGATTTTGAACACGCTGATCCACGAAATGGGTCGCCGCGACGCGAAAAAGGGTCTGGCGACCCTGTGCATCGGTGGCGGCATGGGCGTGGCGATGTGTATCGAACGCGCCTAAGTGGGCGATATAATGGAATAAAAATCTGGAAACGGACGCAATAATATTGCGTCCGTTTCTTCGTATAGGTAACATCATTTCAAACGCATAGCCTTGGAGGAGGAAAACATGGCAAAGGTAGCATTGGTTACAGGTGGCTCGCGCGGCATTGGAGCGGCGATTGCGGTGGCGTTGAAAGCGGCTGGTTATACGGTTGCATCGAACTATGCTGGTAATGACGACGCAGCAGCGACTTTCACGGCCGAGACCGGGATTCCCACTTATAAATGGTCCGTCGCTGATTACGACGCTTGCGTCGCGGGCATCGCGAAAGTTGAGGCTGATTTGGGCCCGGTTGACGTGCTGGTCAACAACGCAGGCATCACCCGCGATGCGATGTTCCACAAGATGACCCCCGGCCAGTGGAAGGAAGTCATCGACACCAACCTGACCGGGCTTTTCAACATGACTCATCCGCTGTGGACCGGGATGCGCGACCGCAAGTTTGGCCGGGTGATCAGCATTTCCTCGATCAATGGTCAGAAGGGCCAAGCGGGGCAGGTAAACTACTCGGCGGCGAAATCCGGTGATCTGGGCTTTACCAAAGCGCTGGCTGCTGAAGGCGCGCGCGCAGGCATCACGGTGAACGCGATCTGCCCCGGCTATATCGGCACCGACATGGTGAAAGCGATTGATGAAAAGGTGCTGAAAGAGCGGATCATTCCGCAGATCCCGGTGGGCCGCTTGGGTGAGCCGGAAGAAATCGCACGAATCGTGGTGTTCTTGGCATCGGATGATGCGGGGTTTATCACCGGCTCGACGATTTCCGCCAATGGTGGGCAATTTGTGGTGTGAGGTAGGGCGGGGTTCACTCCGCCATGTATTCCACGCAAAGGCAGAGTGAACCCCGCCCTACAGGCCCAGCCGTATGGTTGGGCCTTTTTGCTTGCCCGATGCTGGCTTATTCGGCAGGTACTGCCCAAGCAAAATGGGGCAGACATGACCAAAACCAAAGCAACGCTGCTCGGCCTCACCGCGATCGCCATGTGGGCGCTGCTGGCCTTGTTCACCATCGGTTCGGCCCCGGTGCCACCTTTGCTGTTGAACGCTTTGTGCTTTGGCATTGGCGGCACGATTGGCATGATCTGGACCATCACCGGCGCGGGGCTTGGGGTTTTGAAAACCGTATCGTGGAAAGTCTATGCCTTTGGCACCTTGGGGCTGTTCGGTTACCACCTGCTGTATTTCACCGCCTTCCGGCTGTCCCCCACCGCCGAAACCGGCCTGATCGCCTATCTCTGGCCACTGTTCATCGTGCTGCTGTCGGGCCTGCTGCCCGGTGAGCGTTTGGGGCCGCTGCATATCATCGGCGCGCTGATCGCCTTCGCTGGGGCGGCACTGATCGTGCTGGCGCGGGGGGGTGAGGGGCAAGGCTCGGCGCTTGGCCTCACGCTGGCCTTCCTCTGTGCGGTAACGTGGGCGGTCTATTCGGTGCTGTCGCGGCGCTTGGGTGCTGTGCCAACCGAATCCGTCACCGTGTTCTGCCTCGCCACAGCCCTTCTGTCAGCCATCGCGCATATGGCATTAGAAACAACCACTTGGCCGCAAGGCGCGCTGGGTTGGGCAAGCGTCGCCGCCCTTGGCATCGGTCCGGTTGGGGCCGCATTCTTCACATGGGACATCGGCATGAAAAAAGGCGACATCCAACTCTTGGGGGTCGCCTCTTATGCAGCACCATTGCTGTCTACGCTGGCTTTGGTGGCTGCGGGGATCACCGAAGCCTCAAGTGCTATTCTGTTGGCGGCGGTTTTGATTGCAGTAGGTGCGGCGCTGGCGGCTAAGGCGAGTTTTACAAATGACCCTGCGGCCAGCGCCAAAAAGGGTTAAGCGCTCAGCCGACCAATTTCCTCTTTCAGTTTCAGCTTTTGCTTCTTCAAATCGGCGATGTGCAGATCATCCACGGCGGGCGCGCGCTGCGCCTGTTCGACTTTGGATGAGAGGGTTTCGTGCTTCTTTTTCAGTTCAGCGATATGGGAAGCGACGTTCATGCAAGTCCTCCTGATGCTGGTTCAACTTCGCAAGTGCACCACAGAATCTGAGTCGTGTCATCAAAGTTTCGCACAACCTTTGCGATAGTTTTGTAGAATTAGCGGAATTCATCCGAAAGTGATTCGCCGTTGCGCAAGATTGCGCTGGCCCGCAGCGTGTAGCTCTCACGGTCGCCGTCATGGGATGTGCCGTGATGGATCACGAAGGGGGCCAGCAGCCGAAACGCCGCCCGTCCGGTTTTACGTGCCCGCAGCAGAATCCGCAGCGCGGGTTTGCCGATCCGCGGCGTCAATGGCAGCACCGAGGCTGAGCCGAGTTTGCCGCCCATCGCCGCCAGCACTTCCGGCAGCCCATCCGCCCCACAAATCAGCGTCAGCCACCCACCCGGAACCAAACGGCGGCTGGCCGCCTGCACCCAATCGCCCAACGGCGTGTCGATCTGCAACGCTGTGGCGCGGCCCGCATTCGGGCTGGGGGTGCCGCCTTTGGGGTAATACGGCGGGTTGGCGATGACATGGTCAAAATCGAAGCGCAGGGCTTTCGGCATATCGGCCAGATCGCCAACTTCAACCTGCATCGCGATGCCATTTTGTGCGGCATTGCGACGGGCCAATTCCGCGTACTCGGCCTGCAACTCTAGCCCTGACAGCCGCAAATCCGGCACCCGCCGGGCGAGACATAGCGCCGCAGCCCCTACACCGCAGCCCAGATCCAACACCGATTGGCCGGGCCGGGCCGGGCAGGCGGCGGCCAGAAGAACCGGGTCAGTCGCCGCCCTGTATCCCTGACGCGGCTGCCAAAGCTGCAATTTACCGCAGAGAAAGGCGTCTTGCGTCAGATCGTCCATTCAAAGCCCGTCCGGGATGGCATTATCCGCCAGCACCGCGCGGGCGATAAACAAATCGCGGTCTGCCACCATGATCCGGCGCGGGAACAATCCGATGCCGCCTTCCAGCGTGCTCATGTGGACGTCCATCACAAAGCTGTCTATACCCTCGCCCTCAAGGAGCACTTGGGCAAAGGCGATCACGGTGGGGTCGGTTGTGCGCAATAAAAGCTTCATGGGATTGGGTTTAACCGGGGGGATGCCTCCGAGTCGATACCCTCGTGTCGATACCTGAAGGGGTAACAATGAGCGTGACCGAGGCTGCACAAAAACCGCATGACCGGCTGGCCGAGGCTTTGGCCGAAGATATGGTGGCGGTGAACCTGATGATCCGGGCGCGGATGGCGTCGGAACATGCGCCCCGCATCCCCGAAGTCACCGCCCATCTGATCGAGGCTGGCGGCAAACGCCTGCGCCCGATGCTGGTGTTGGCCGCAGCCCGTCTGCTGGGCTACGCGGGGCCGTTCCATGTGCATCTGGCCGCCACGGTCGAATTCATTCACACCGCTACTCTGCTGCATGATGATGTGGTCGATGAAAGCGCACGCCGTCGCGGTCGCCCCACCGCGAACCTGCTCTGGGACAATAAATCTTCGGTGCTGGTCGGCGATTACCTGTTCGCCCGCGCGTTTCAGTTGATGGTCGAACCCGGCAATCTGCGCGTGCTGGATATCCTCGCCAATGCCTCGGCCACCATAGCCGAAGGCGAAGTGCTGCAACTGACCGCCGCACAAGATCTGGCGACCACCGAGGCGATTTACCTGCAAGTCGTGCGCGGTAAAACCGCCGCGTTGTTCTCTGCCGCCACCGAATCCGGCGCGGAAATCGCGGGCGGCGCCTCGGCGCAGGTGAAAGCGCTGTTCGACTATGGCGACGCTTTGGGCGTTGCCTTCCAGATCGTCGATGACCTGCTGGATTACGGCGGCTCGGCGGCGGTGATTGGCAAGAACACCGGCGATGATTTCCGCGAACGCAAAGTGACGTTGCCGGTGATTCGTGCCGTGGCCAATGCCACGGCGGAAGAACGTGCGTTTTGGGTGCGGGTGATTGAAAAAGGTGATCAACAGCCCGGCGATCTTGACCAAGCGCGCGCCATCATGGACCGTCATGGTGCCATGCAAAGCGCCAAGGCTGCGGCGCAGGCTTGGGCGGCACAGGCGCGCGCTGCGCTGACCGTGCTGCCCGATCACCCGTTGCGCGGGATGTTGGATGATCTGGCGGGTTATGTGGTGGCGCGGATCAACTGACGCCGAAAGGTTTGGTCAAAACCGGGCCCGAAGCCACCCACCACTGCTTTTGGGCCGCCGTAATTGCATCGGCGGCTTGTTTTGCCAAGGCAGCGCTTGAAAACAGCCCAAAGCAGGTGGCACCAGAGCCTGACATACGGGCGATCAACGCGCCGTTCTGCGATTTCAGTGCGGCTAATACCGTATCAATTACAGAGACTTGCGCGCGGGCCGGGGCCTGAAGATCATTGCGTTGGGTGGCCAGCCATGCAGCCAGTCCTGCGGCATCTGCCCAAGGCGGCAGGGTGCCTGGCATGGCGGGGTTTTGCTTGGTGGCGAGGGCTTGGAATACGGCAGGGGTCGGCACCGCGACCCCTGGATTGACCAGCACAATATGCGCGTCGGGCAGGCCCGACACTGCATCTACCCGGTCGCCGATGCCGCGCATTCGGGCGGGTATCCCGGCCAGACACACCGGCACATCGGCCCCCAGCGCCAGCACGGTGGCCGCGTCTGGCAATGGCTTGTCCCAAAGCTTTGACAGCGCCCGGAGCGTTGCCGCTGCATCTGCCGAACCGCCACCGATACCCGACGCAACAGGCAAGTGCTTGTCCAGCGTCAGCGCGGCCTCACGGTTTGTGGCCATG
>JBKJTI010000118.1:0-15340 GCA_046590425.1 Cypionkella sp.
GTCACCGCCCTGCGCTTTCTGGGCGCCGCCACACGGGTGGTCCTGCAGGCTGAGGGCAGCGAAATCGCGGCACTGGTCCCCACCGGCCAGCCGCTGCCGGAACCGGGAGCCACCTGCGGTTTTGCCTTTGATCCCGGGGCTTTGCACCTGATGGAGGATTGCTGATGGCGGCGGGGCCCGCCGAAGCCATCCTGCCCGAGCGCGGCCTAGCCGACCGGCTGACAGCCACCTTCTGGCGGCACCCGCACCTGCTGCTGGCCCTGATGCTTGGCCCGCCTCTGGTCTGGCTGGGCGTGGTCTACCTCGGCTCCCTCGCCGCGCTCCTCGTCCAAAGCTTCTATTCCATCGACGAATTCTCCGGCATGGTGGTGCGCGAATTCACCTTCAAAACCTACGCCGAACTCTTGCGTCCGCAGAACTACGACATCATCCTGCGCACCCTTCTGATGTCCGCTGCCGTCACGCTAGGTTCCGTCATCCTCGCTTTCCCCATCGCCTATTACGCTGCCCGTTACGCCAAAGGCCGCTGGAAGGCGGTGTTCTACCTCGGCATCATGCTGCCGCTGTGGTCGTCCTACCTCGTCAAAGTCTACGCCTGGAAACTGATCCTCGCGAAAGAGGGCATCCTGACCTGGGCCGCCACCCAAACCCACACCAACTTCCTCTTGGATGCTGCCCTAGCTTTGCCCGGTATCGGCGGCAATAGCCTCTCCACCAGCTACATCGGCATGTTTCTGGTGTTCACCTATGTCTGGCTGCCGTTCATGATCCTGCCGATGCAGGCCGCGCTGGAGCGAGTCCCCACCTCGATGCTGGAAGCCTCCCAAGACCTCGGCGCAACCCGCGCGCAGACCTTCCGCACCGTGATCGTCCCCCTCGCGCTGCCGGGCATCATCGCCGGTTCGATCTTCACGTTTTCCCTCACGATGGGCGATTACATCATTCCCCAAATCGTTGGAAATTCCGCCAATTTCATCGGTATGGCGGTCTATCAGTTGCAAGGCACCGCGGGAAACACCCCCCTCGCCGCCGCCTTCGCGGTGATCCCCATCGTGATCATGCTGATCTACCTCAGCCTCGCCAAACGCGCTGGAGCCTTCGATGCGCTCTGACCCCAACGCGGCCCCGCTCAGCTTAAAAATCGCAGCCATCGGCGGCCTGTTGTTCCTGCACCTGCCGATTCTGCTGATCTTCCTCTACGCCTTCACGACCGAGGAACGCACCTACGCCTTCCCGCCCCCCGGCCTGACCGTGAAATGGTTCGCCGCCGCGTGGGAGCGCCCGGATATCTGGCAAGCCCTCACCCTTTCGCTGCAAGTAGCCTTCGCCGCCACCCTATTGGCGATGATCCTCGGCACTTTAATCTCCGCCGCGATGGCACAAGCCCGCTTCTTTGGCCGCGAGCAAATCTCCCTGCTGATCATCCTGCCCATCGCCCTGCCCGGCGTGATCACCGGCATGTCCTTGCGCTCTGCTTTCGGCTTGATGGACATTCCGTTCTCCACCCTCACCATCATCCTCGGCCACGCCACCTTCTGCATCGTCATCGTCTACAACAACGCTGTAGCCCGTTTCCGCCGCCTGTCCGGGGGCGTGATGGAGGCATCAGCCGACCTTGGTGCCAACGCCTTCCAAACCTTCCGCTACATCCTGCTGCCCAACCTCGGCACCGCTTTGCTGGCCGGAGGCATGCTCGCCTTCGCGCTGTCGTTCGACGAAGTCATCGTCACCACCTTCACCGCAGGTCAACAATCCACCCTGCCGATCTGGATGCTGGAAGAACTGATCCGCCCGCGCCAACGTCCCGTCACCAATGTCGTCGCGATGGTGGTGTTCGCCGCCACCTTCCTGCCGATCCTGCTGGCCTACTACCTGACCCGGAACGGATCGGAGACCGCAGGCGCGGGCAAATAACCCCGCCGCAATTCGGTCGAAAAGTTCAGCTACAGCAAACCATGGCGCCGCCGACCTCTGCGGCTGGGCCCTAGCACTGATGCGGCAGCCGCAAGGCCCGCCGCATCAGCGCGACTTAATCCATATCTCCCAATCGCACGCCGCCCCGGGCCTGACTCGGGGCCTCGAGTTGCTAATCACAACCCACGGGGCACCGGCTCAAGGCCGGGGCGGCGTAGGGTTAAAGCCCCAGCACCATATCCCGATGCGCGATCCCCGCATCATCGTAAACCGGGCCGCGCGTCTCGAACCCCAACGCCTCGTAAAACCCAAGCGCGTGCAGTTGTGCGCCCAGTTTGGCTTTCGTCACCCCGTCCATCCGCCGAAACCGCGCCACCGCCGCCTTGATCAATGCAGCCCCAGTCCCCGCCCCCCGCGCCTGCCTCAACACACAAACCCGGCCGATCTTGCCGACCTCGCCCTGCACCAACAGCCGAGCCGATCCCACCGCCTCACCCCCGACCAAAGCCACCAGATGTAGCGCGACCTCATCCAGATCATCGACCTCATCGGCCTCTGACACGCCCTGTTCCTCAATAAACACCACCCGGCGCAGATGCCTGCACAGCGCGATGTCGCGCGTCTCGACAATCTCCAAAGTCATGCGAAATAATCCCGCAGGATCCGCGTATAGATCGCCTTCAACGCATGGATCTGCGCCACCTCAACCCGTTCATCGACCTGATGCATGGTGCGGCCCACCAGCCCAAACTCCACCACCGGGCAGTGATCCTTCACAAACCGCGCATCCGAGGTGCCGCCAGAAGTCGAATATTCCGGCACCCGCCCGGTTTCCGCCTGCACCGCCTTCGCCACCAAAGCCGAAAACTCCCCCGGCAAAGTCACAAAGCTTTCGCCCGAGATCGTCACCCGCAGCGAAATCTCCACGCCCGTCGCTGCCTGAACGGCCTCGGCATGGCCCCGCAACCATGCGGTCAAAGACGCACCCGAATGGCTGTCGTTGAACCGGATGTTCACCGTCGCATGCCCCTTCGCCGGGATCACATTCGTCGCCTTATTGCCGCAGTCAATCGTCGTGATCGCCAAGGTCGAGGCATCAAAATGCGCCGTGCCCTGATCCAAAGGCGCTGCCTCCAACCGCGCCATAAGCGCCACCAAGGCGCTCATCGGGTTCTTCGCGCGATGCGGATAGGCGGAATGGCCCTGCACGCCAACTGCGGTGAAATAGCAAGTCATGCTGCCGCGCCGCCCGATCTTCATCATCTCGCCCATCTCATTCGGGCAGGTCGGCTCGCCCACCAGACAATGCGTCATCCGCTCGCCGTGGCTCGCCATCCAGTCCAGCAACGCCACCGTGCCATCGACCGCATCAGCTTCCTCATCGCCGGTGATCGCCAAAATCACCGCGCCATCGGGCGGCGTCTGCCGCACGAAATCCACCGCCGCCGCCGCAAAAGCCGCAACGCCCGACTTCATATCGGTCGCCCCACGGCCATACATCCAGCCATCCACCACCGCCGCGCCAAACGGGTCTTGCGTCCAAGCCGCGACGTCGCCCACCGGCACCACATCGGTGTGCCCATTAAACCCGAACGACTTATTCGCCCCCGCCACACCCCAGCGCGCATACAGGTTGGCAATCCCGCCGCGATCCACCCGCGTGCAGGTAAATCCTGCGTTCTCCAGCACCCCCGCCAGCAGCACCAACGCACCGCCTTCATCCGGCGTGACCGACGCGCAGCGGATCAGATCAGCGGTCAGTTTTTCCGGGTCAACCGGCAGATATGCAGCCATGACGAGTGCCTTTTTGCTGATAAAACATGCGCCTCTGGGATACTGCCTTGGCCAAACCAATGCAACGCCCGGCAAATCTGTGTCCGCAGAGCCACCATACTGCCGCCATTGGCCCCGCACATATCCACAACCGCAAAATGCAGTGGCCCCACCCCCGCAACCTGCCTTATCGTAAGTGCAATACCATGCGCCGGGGCCAACGAGCCCCCGAAGCAACGGCGTCGTGGCAACCGAGGCAAAGATGACAGCGGGCTATTTGCGCATCCCGACCAATCCGCCAAATCCTCCGATAGCCTCGGGCCGATTGGGGATGCGCTGATGCCGTACAGCCTACATCAAGGCTGGGTCGCGCTGTCGGATCGCGGCCTTCTCGATCCCGCCACACCGAATGCCATGCTGCACCAAGGCTTGTTCGTGATGGAACTCGCGCTGCCGCTGCAAAACGCCAGCCTGCTGCTCGATCACCAATCCAACATCGGCTGGCCACGCACCTTCGCGATCTTCCACGATCCCGCCACGGGTATCGTCATCCTGCACCGCCAAGGCAAAGACGTCGCCCGCCACGTGCTGCCCGGCCCCCTGCCGCAAGGCAAAGGCACCGCCCGGCTGTCGTTTCATTTCAACGCCCCGGCCCGGCACTGGAAACTCTGCTTTGAACTCCTTGGCACCGATCCGCCCGTGGCGATTACAGCCGAAGGCCACAACCCGCTGCCAATTCCGCTGTCTGATCTGCAAACCCTCTGCACCAGGCACCGCCCCTCTGGCCCGGTGCTGTGGTTCGGCCTGACCGAAGGTGCCGCCCCACCCGGTGCCGCCCCGTGGATCGGCCTGCGCACCCCAGTGGAAACCAGCCTCGGTCCGGTGCTTGCAGGCCATCTGAAACCCGGCGACATCGTACTCACCGAAGGCGGCCCGACCGCACTTCTTGCTGCCCAGCGGCTCGCCCTGCCCGCCCGAGGCAGCTTCGCGCCTGTGTTGCTGCGCGCACCATTCTTTGGCCAGACCCAAGACATGCTGGTCTCCGCCGATCAACTGCTGGCCATCTCTGGCCCCGAGGTGGAATATCTGTTCGGCACCGATGCCGTGCTGATGCCCGCAGGTGCCTTGGTTGATGGCCGCACCGCGCTTTCCGACCAACGCCGCGCCATCACCGGATCAGTCGCGCTAGACCTCGGCACCCCCGCGCTCATCGAATCCAACGGCTGCCTTCTGGCGATCGGACAGGAAACATCCGCCGAACTGCCGCTGCGCCGCCTGCAAACCTATGAAGTGCTCACCCTGATGACCCTGCTTGGTCGCACCCCAAGACGCGCCGCCTGAACTCCCTAAAGCTTGCCTAAAATTATCATCCTCTGGGCGCATATATCCCACCGGGGTCTGGGGGTTTGAACCCCCCCAGTCATCAGCCGCTCGTGCAACTTCAGCCCAACATCATTCCGCAGCGCGGGCTATATCTTAACAGCTAACAACTGGGGACGATAAAACAACAGCAGGCCTTTTCCGTTGCGGACTTCCACTCTGTCCGTAGCATCCGCCAAAAGCTGGCCGCCCCCCTGCGCTTTTTCGCTGCGCTTATCGGACAAGACTCGGCGTGCGCGTTTCAAGAGAATTCGATACGGCATCACGACCTCCCAGATTTCTTCGCAGTCGTTAAAAAAAACCTCAAAATTGCGGCTGCAATATGGCGAGCGCCTTCGTTTCGGCACAAAATCTAGCAACGGCACCCCGCAGCCGCGCCGAGACTAGAACCTAACTCATTGAGTTTAAGGTTTAATCAAAAAACGGCGTCATTTGCGCGACGATGACCGAGTTTTCCTCCAAGGCGCGCTGCATCAACTTGCGTTCTTCATCGTCGATCTCGTCACCGGCTTTTTCACGCTCATCCAGCGTTCCAAGACCTTCAACCTCCAGCACCGCCAGATCGGCTTCTTTCAGGATCGCTACGGTTTCGCGCACTGCTTCGGCCTCGTCCACGCCAGAGGCATAGATCATCAACCCCGCTCCGGTGGCCTTATCGGGCAGGCCATCACCCGTCTTGCGGCCAACCTGAACCAGCAGGGTAAAGACATGCTGGGGCCGTTTGACTTTTTCCGGTTTCGCTGCGTCGGTCATCTGGCTTCTCCTGAGGCATGTCTTTTGGTTTGTGTCCAAGGACGGTCCCGCACGCAAGGTGCGAAATGCAAAGCCGCCCAAGCTGGAGCGGCTTTGACAAACTAGAGGAGCGCCAAAGCAGGCTCAGACGCCGCCGCAGGCCGACCCTTCGCGGCTGAAGCAACGACCACCGCGACGATCAAAACCGCTCTTAGGATCGAGTTTCATCACCGCTTTGGCGTCAGCCGCCTGCACCGGGGTGGAGGTGGCAACCGGCACCGCCAACAGGGCCAACAGCGCGGCAGCAAAAAGCGTTTTCCTAGGCGCAGTCCTTTTGACGGGGGATAGAAAGCCGCTGTCAGATGCCGCGGCGGCGCGCAAAGATGACGACGGCATCTTTGGGGAGTGATGGCTGCGCCGATCAATCGCCGTTTCCTCGCCCAGATTTTCCAGTCTCGGCAGCGAGGCTGCGGGAACACCGAAAACGACAGGGGCGGTGAAGCTGGTCAGAAGGCTGGCGAGCAGAAGCGATTTCATCGGCGGGTCTTTCAAGGGCACGGGATCGTCAATGTCCCAACAATAACGCCGCCATCACATCGCGGACTGGACCGAAGTCTGCCGAATGCCGCAGGAAATATCGGCCCTTGGTCTGATCGCAAAGAAAAACAAAGAAAAACCCGGCCTAAGCCGGGTCTACAAGAAGCCCTGCATCAAGGGCGTTCAGTCGCGCAACAACTCATTGATGCTGGTCTTGCTGCGGGTCTGCGCATCGACCTTCTTCACGATCACCGCGCAATACAGGTTCACGCCGTTCTTCGACGGCATCGACCCCGCCACCACGACCGAGCCCGCAGGCACTTCGCCATACATCACCGCCCCGGTTTCCCGGTCGACGATCTTGGTCGACTGGCCGATAAACACGCCCATCCCCAGCACCGAGCCTTCGCGGATGATACAGCCCTCAACCACTTCCGAACGCGCCCCAATAAAGCAGTTGTCCTCGATGATCGTCGGCCCCGCCTGCATCGGCTCCAACACGCCGCCAATGCCGACACCGCCCGACAGATGCACATTCTTGCCGATCTGCGCGCAAGACCCGACCGTGGCCCAGCCATCCACCATCGCGCCCTCATCGACATAAGCGCCGATGTTCACGAAAGACGGCATCAGCACCACGCCCTTGGCGATATAAGCCGAGCGCCGCACGATAGACCCCGGAACCGCCCGGAACCCCGCCTTGCGCCAATCCGCCTCGGTCCAGCCCTGAAACTTCGAAGGCACTTTATCCCACCAGTTCGAGCCGCCATTGCCGCCCGAAATCTCGGACATATCTGTCAGCCGGAACGACAACAGCACCGCTTTCTTCGCCCATTGATTGACATGCCAATCGCCATTGCCGCGCTTTTCCGCCACCCGCAACGCGCCACTGTCCAGCGCCGTCAACGTGGCTTCAATCGCATCGCGCGTCTCGCCCTTGGTGGAAGTCGAGATCGTATCCCGCGCCTCCCAAGCAGCCTCAATCGCAGTCTCCAACGCGGCATAGCTCATGGCAATCTCCTCAAAGCTTTGCAGCCCTATACCGATGCTGGCCTTGCCATGCAATCGCATCGGGCATGGTAGGGCGGGCGCAACCTACCACGCGTTCGGTAGGGCGGGTTCACCCCGCCACCCCGTCATATTTGCAGCAACTCTGAAAACCAAACGCCACCACCTCAGACCACGAAGCAGAGGCGCAAAGTTTCAGCGGTCTTGGCCTGCTGACAAACCCAGCAGGCAAGACGCTCCTGCTTACTTCACCTCACCAATCGACCAGAACAGCGTTTCACCCGAGCTGTCGTCAACGCCGTCATTGTCGGTCACCACCCAGCCCGTGCCAGCGGCGTCAATCGTAAAGCCCTCGACTTTATCGACAATATAGCCCTTCAGCACGCCCAGATCGGGCACCAAATCCCGCTCCAGTTCCTTCTTCACCACCGGAAGCGTGCTGCCCAATTCTGCCGGAACCAACTGGCTCACCGCCACCCGGTACAGCTTCTTGGTCACGGCCTTGTCGGCGATCTGGTTGTCGCGCTCGATGATATAGGCCCAATCGCCCTTCACAGTGATTTCCGACAACCCCATCCAAGCGCCGTCTGCGGGCACGTCCAGCGGGTAATGCACCGCACCCCAGGTTTCCTCTTTGGTGTTATAGGCCAGCAGTTTGACCATGCCTTTCGGATCGTCCTTCCATTCACGCTGCACCGCCATCCACAGCGTATCGCCGACCATGGTGATGCCCTCAAAGCCATAGCGGGTCTCATTGGCCAGCAGCGCCTCGGGCAAGGCGATTTCCTTGTCAATCGCGCCTTCCGCATCGACATGATAGATCGCGTGCGGCACCAGACGATCGCTGCGGCCTTCCGAGGCCAGCCAGAACCCGCCCTCGCCATCCGCCGCAATGCCTTCCAGATCCAGCTTCTGCGCCGCATCACCACCGCGCGTCACCACCATCGCCGAGGTGATTTTCGCCGGGGTCTGCGTGGCATCAATACTGAAAATCGTAGGTGCCGTCGCATACGCGCTGTCCGACACCGCATAAAGTTTGCCCGCGTCCTTCGGATCAGCCGCCAGACTCGAAAGCGCGCCCCAGCCGATCAAAGCCTCACTGCCCGCCGAGGTAATCATCGGATAGGCCGCAGGCCCCTCCGCCAGTTCATAAATCATCACATGCGCCGGGGCCAAACCGTCCTCGCGCAGATCAACCTCATTGGCCGAAACCAGCAGATTGCGCTGCGGAATGGCCACCATCCCCTCCGGCGAAATCCCCGACGGCAACACCTGCTTCAACACCGGAGCCTTCGGGTCGGTCAGATCATACACCCCAATGACCGAACCGCGTTCCGAGGCCACAAACGCCATAGGTGTCTCGCCAAACGTCGCGATTTCGACCGATTCCAGCTCGGCGCCCTTGGTCTTGCTGCGATGCTCCGGGTAATGCCCGATCTCGGCAATCGCCCGCTCCAACGACGCCCCGCTTTCATAGACAACCGAGCCATCGCGGTTGAAAATCGTCCAGCTGCGCGAACCGCCCTTATAATCGCCCTCATTCGCCACCGCGAAGTGATCGGCATCGACCCACTTCACCCCATCCGGCTCACGCAAAGCCCCCTCGCGCTTGGCCGAGAAATCCAACCGACCGTCGCGCTTGGTATCAATGCCGTCCAGATCCACCGCCCCGGTGCTGAAATGTCCGAAAACCTTGCCATCCGCACCGATCAGCACGATCTCGTTGTTCTCTTGCATGGTCAGAACGATCTCACCCGCCGCGTTGATATCCAGAAACTCCGGTTCCGGATCATCTCCCGCAACACCCGCAAGCCCAGTCACTTCGATCTTCTGCAAGCCCGCGCAATCCACCACGCCATTTTTCAACGGCAGCTTCACCACATAGCCCGCAGGCATCTGCGGGATCTCAGCGTCATTCACATCCTCATCGTGCTCATTCTCAATCGCAATCGCCAAGAAAGAGCCATTCTTCGCCGCCGCCACCGAATCCGGCTGCCCGCCCAACTCACATTCCGCCACCACAGCCTTGGTCGCCAGATCAACGCTGACCAACTTGCCCGAGGTATTCACATAATCCTTCGAGGTATTCACAGCCGCAAACGCCGTCCCGCCGATGATCTTCGCCGTGGTCGGCTCGCCGCCCATGCCGATATTGCCCAAAGGCTTCGGCGCGGCAGGATCAGTGATGTCGATCAACCCGATCACCCCCAGCGGGCTATCGGTGTACACCAAGGTCATGCCATCTTCCGAAGCCGAAATGATCTCGGCACTCGTCGCCCGCGCCAGATCTTCCCCCGCCGCCATGTTCAACGGCGTGGCAAAGCTGGCAATCCGGTTGAAAGTGGGCTCGGCCAAAGCAGGCAACGCCGCGCAGATCGCCAAAGCAGAGGTCAGGCCGGAAATCGGAAAACGCATCAGAAGCATCCTTGGTCAGATAAAATCAGACCCAGCCATGCCCTGCCCGGATGACACACAGACGACGCGGGCGTGACAGTTTTACAACCGCCCACCACCCCTAATCCTGATACCCTTCCCCTCGCGCCGCCCGCAACGTATCACGCGGCGACAGCCCAAAGCGGCTGCGATACATTTCGGCAAACCGCCCGAAATGCGTAAACCCCCAGCGCAGCGCCACCTCCGTCACCGATCCAGCCCCCGCCACCAGATCGGCATGGGCATGACCCAGCCGCATATCACGCCAGAACCCCAGCGGAGTCGTCCCCCGGTGCTGCCGGAACGCCAGTTGCAACCCGCGCGGGCTGATCCCGGCCTCAGCCGCAATCGCCTCAACGGTCAGCGGCTGATCGAGATGCGCCGCGATATAGCCCTCTGCCAGCCGCAAATGCCGCGGCCGGGGTGCCGCCCGCCGCCGCCCCAGATGCGCTGCGTGATCATGGCGATGCGCCTCCAAAAGCCCGGACAGCAGCGAGGCCTCCACCGCCCGCCCCATCAGCCCCGCGCCGATGGGTGAGCGTCCCGCGTCAGCCTCTGCCACCAAAAACAGCACCAGCCGCCGCAACGCCGCCCCCGCCCCGCTGCGCAGATCAAACCCGCCCGAAAACGTCAAAGGCCGCAAAGCAGGCGCGCCCAACTGAACTGAGAGATGATCCTGCATCGCCTGACGGTCGATCTGGATCAGCACTTGCCGCGTGCCCTCCGCCCAGATCATCGTGGTCGGCAGATGCGGGTTCAAAACCGCCGCCACCTCCGGCGAGGAATAATACCGATCCGCCCCATGCGAGATCATCGCGCCACCCGAAAGCGGGATCTGCACCAGATAAAACCGCTCTAACTCCCCCGGCGCGATCAGCGTCTTGGCGCCATATTGGATGTAATTCAGGCTTAACCGCTCACCCGGCAAATGGTGCTGGCGGGCATCCACCACCCCCTTGCCAATGCGGTCCAACCGATGCGGACAAAACACCGCCGCCACCCGCGCGCGGGCTTCGTCAAGGTCATGCGTGTGAAACAAAGCATGGCCTTCCAGCGGGGCGGCAACCTGCAGCATCGGCCTCATTCTCAGCAAACCAAGGCCAAAGCCTACCATGCTTTGCCGCCCCGCCAGCAAATTCCTTCATTTTGATGACGATTTTTTCGCTTTGTGGATAGTCGCCCCGTTCCCCGGATAGCGCCGCGCCCGGCACAGATCGAAGCTGCCCCCTCAACAGGGAGACAGCCAATGCGCGGACTAGCAGGCAAAGTGGCGATTGTGCCGGGCGGCAGCACCAAAATCGGTCAGGCCGTGGTGGCGGCCTTCCGCGCCACCGATGTGCGGGTGATGGTGGCCGATATCGCCCCCGCCCCCGAATCCGAGGGCGTCGCCTTCCAGCCCTGCGACCTGCGCGACGATGCCCAAATCGCGGCGTTGGTCGCCGCCACCAAAACCAAGTTTGGCCGCATCGACTTTCTGGTCAACGTCGCCTGTTCCTATCTCGATAACGGGCTTGCCACCACCCGCGCCGATTGGCTGACCGCCTTGGATATCAACATCGTGGGCTCGGTGATGCTGATGCAGGCAGCCCAAGCCGATCTTGCCGCGAACAAGGGGGCCATCGTCAATTTCGGCTCAATCTCATCCCGCGTGGCGCAGACTGGGCGCTGGGTTTACCCGGTGTCAAAGGCCGCCATCCTGCAACTGACCCGCAGTCAGGCAATGGATCTTGCCCCGCAGGGCATCCGCGTCAATGCGGTGTCCCCCGGCTGGACGTGGAGCAATATCATGGATCAGCTGACCCACGGCAACCGCCCCAAAACCGATGCCGTCGCAGCCCCCTTCCACATGCTGGGCCGTGTGGCCGACCCCGAAGAAGTCGCCGCCGCTGTGTTGTTTCTCTGCTCGGACGAGGCCAGCTTCATCACCGGCACCGATATCTGCGTCGATGGCGGCTATACGGCGATGGGGCCAGAGCAGGCCGTGCCAGCGATCCCGAAACTGATGGAATGAACGCCACGGGCGGCAACCGAACACCAATTCAAAGGGGCGAGACATGCGTAAATTCACCATCATCGGCGGCGGTCAATCCGGGCTTCAACTGGGCATCGGCTTGCTGCAAGCGGGCCATCAGGTGCGCGTCGTGCAGAACCGCACAGCAGACGACGTGGCCCAAGGAAAGGTCCTGTCCAGCCAGTGCATGTTCTCCAATGCCGTGCAGCATGAACGCGACCTGGGCATTGATTTCTGGTCCACCGATTGCCCCCCGGTTCAGGGCATCAACTTCATCGTGCCAAACCCCGATGGCTCTGGCACCAAGCTGATCGACTGGGCCGCACGGCTGGACAGCAACGCCTATTCCGTCGATCAACGGGTGAAAATCCCGCGCTGGATGGCTGAATTCAGCCGCCTTGGCGGTCAAATGGTGATCGCAGACGCAGGCATTGCCGAGATTGAAACCTACGCCCGCCAAGACGATCTGGTGATCATCGCCTCGGGCAAGGGCGATGTCGGACGGCTGTTCACCCGTGATATCGAAAAATCGCCCTTCGACAAACCGATGCGCGCTTTGGCCCTGACCTATGTGACAGGCATGACCCCCCGGCAGCCCTATTCGGCGGTCGAATTCAACCTGATCCCCGGCGTCGGCGAGTATTTCGTCTTCCCGGCGCTGACCACCACCGGGCCCTGTGAAATCATGGTAATGGAAGGCATCCCCGGCGGTCCGATGGATTGCTGGGCCGATGTGAAGACCCCGGCGCAGCATCTGGAAACCGCGCTGAACATCCTGAAAACCTTCCTGCCGTGGGAATACGAGCGCTCGAAAAACTGCCAACTGACCGACGACAATGGCATCCTGTCAGGCCGCTTCGCCCCCACCGTCCGCCATCCCGTCGCCACCCTGCCTTCGGGCCGCAAGGTTCTGGGCCTGGGTGATGCGGTCTGCCTGAACGATCCGATCACCGGGCAGGGTTCCAACAACGCCGCCAAAGCCGCCGCGATCTACCTCAACCGCATCATCCAACACGGTGACCGCCCGTTTGACGCCCCATGGATGCAGGCCACCTTCGATCAGTTCTGGGATTACGCGCAATGGGTGGTCGGCTGGACCAACATGCTGCTGCAACCGCCGCCGCCGTTTATCCTTGACATCATGGGCAACGCCCAGGGCCTGCCAAAACTCGCCGCGCGCATGGCCAATGGCTTTGACGACCCGCGCGATTTCTTCCCGTGGTTCGCCGATCCCGACGCCGCCGCCAGCTATCTGGCCGAGTTGAAAGCCGCCTGAGATGAGCGTGATCGACACCAAATCCTTCCGCGCCGCGATGGCCCGCTTTCCCGGTGCCGTCACCATAGTCACCGCCCGCGCAGGCGATGGCCCCGAGGCCCGGCGCGGCATCACCGCCACCGCCGTCTGCTCGGTCACCGCCGATCCGCCCAGCCTCTTGGTCTGCCTCAACCGCCAGACCGGTACCTGCGCCGCGGCTGCTGCCAGTGGCCGCTTCAACGTCAACCTGCTACCCGGCGACGGCGGCCCGCTCGCCCTGCATTTCGCCGGAACCACAGGTGCCACCGGAGCAGACAAATTCACCACTGGCGCTTGGCACGACGACCCCCACGGCACCCCCATCCTGCAAGACGCCGCCCTCACCTTCTGCTGCACCGTCAGCGAAACCCTGCAAGCCGGATCGCACAGCATCTTTATCGGCCAGATCACCGCCCTCACCCACGGCGCAGGCCCAGCCCTGATCTACGCCCAAAGCGGCTTCCACCGCCTCGCCCCGCTCTAAGCCCGCCGGTGCGTCGCCGCCACCCGCGCCACCTCCTCATAAATCCCGGTCAGCACGTTCAACACCCGCGCCGCCTCAGCCAGCCGGGTTGAGAACCCCGGCAAATTCCCCAACTCCGCCAGCAACAACCGCCGCCGCAGCGCGCCATAATCATCCGTCACCCGCCGCCCCTCGTCCGCCACCTCGTAACTCACCCCCGACCGCCCCGCGCCCTTGCGCACCACCAACCCACCGCCGATCAGCTTGCGCAGCGAATACTGAATGTTCGGCACATCATCCCGGTTGGTCATCCGCGCCAGATCCTTGATGCTTTTCGGGCGGTCATGCATCCGAATGATATGCAACAGCGCGTTCTCCGGCCCCGAGGCAGGCATCTCGCACACCCCTGCCAGACATTCCGATTGCCAGCGCCCGAATCCCTCAAACGCCCGCATCAG
Organism: Cypionkella sp.; assembly: GCA_046590425.1. Lineage (GTDB taxonomy): Bacteria > Pseudomonadota > Alphaproteobacteria > Rhodobacterales > Rhodobacteraceae > Cypionkella. The sequence continues at coordinate 14,004 of JBKJTI010000118.1, forward strand.
CGCGAATTCCAGCTCGGTGACTTCAACCTCAACCGCCGTATCCGCCAGATGCCAGCGGTAATCCAGCGCCTGCCCAGCGCCATGCCCACCCGCATCATTTTGAGTTTGAACCTTTTTTCCCGCCATCGCCCCAACCCTCACTGCCCCCGCATCCTCATCCGTTAAACCCATTGACGCAATGCGAATTTACGATAGACTTTCAATCATAAAATATAGCCTAAATCATCCTGACAGGGAGTCCACCAATGACCGCCAACCCGATGCTCTCGGGCGATCGCTTTCGCTTGGGCACGTTTTCCACCAACTGTTCCTCCGGCATGACCCCCACCAAAATTGCCGAGCGTTGGGACAATTCTTGGGACAACAACCTCACCCTCGCCAAAATGCTGGACGAAGCGGGCATCGACTTCATGCTGCCCATCGCCCGCTGGATCGGCTACGGCGGCGAAACCGATTTCCACGGCAATGTGCTGGAGACGATGACTTGGGCGGCGGGCCTGCTGGCCGCCACCAAGAATATCGCCGTTTTCGCCACCATCCACACCGCCGCCAATCACCCGGCGGTGGTCGCCAAGCAGATCGCCACCATCGACCAGATCGGCCATGGCCGCGCTGGGCTGAACATCGTCGCGGGCTGGAACAAACCCGAATACGAAGCTTTGGGTCTGACCTTGGCGGATGATCACGAAACCCGCTACGCCTATGCGCAGGAATGGTTCGATCTGGTGCGCAAACTCTGGGCGTCAAAAGAGCATTTCGACTGGAACGGCACCTATTTCAAAGCCAAGCAAATCAAGGGCGATCCCGCCCCGATCCGTGGCTCCGTGCCAATCATCAACGCCGCAGGCTCGCCGCAAGGCCGCAATTTTGCCACGGACAACGCCGATTTTCTGTTCACCCCGGCGATTGATCTGTCACGCTCGGTCGGTGAGATTGCCGACCTGAAAGCCCAAGCCAAAACCAAAGGCCGCAAGATCGACGTGCTGACCTTCAGCCATGTGATCTGCCGCCCCTCGCGCGATGAGGCCGAAGCCTTCCTGCACCACACTGCCGTCGCTAATACCGACACCGCCGCCGTGGATAATCTGGTCAATCTGCAATTCGCCCACGCCCAAAGCTTCCCGCATGATCTGCTGGCCCAGATCAAACACCTGTTCGCCATGGGTCACGGCGGCTTCCCCCTCGTCGGCACCCCGGATGATGTGGCCGAAGGCATCCTGAAACTGCACGCCACCGGATTTGCCGGAACCACGCTTTCCTTTGTGGATTATGTCAAGGAATTCCCCTATTTCCGCGACAACGTGCTGCCAAAACTGCAAGAGGCGGGCATCCGCTGA
>JBKJTI010000243.1:0-3988 GCA_046590425.1 Cypionkella sp.
GTTCACCAGCTACGAGTGGCAGGAGTTCCTAGAACAGCACAACCTCGCTCCCAGCATGAGCCGCCGAGCGAACTGCTGGGACAATGCTGTCGTAGAAAGCTTCTTCAACCTGCTCAAGCGCGAACGCATCCGGCGCAGAAAATACAAAACCCGCGAAGAAGCCCGGCGCGACGTGTTCGATTACATCGAATTTTTCTACAACCCGCAGCGCAAGCACGTTAGAAACGGCATGCTGTCACCGATCGCCTTCGAACAGCAGCAGAAACTGAAACTGCAAGGCGTCTAGCAATCTAGGGGCTATTCACGTGTCGGTGAACACGGCAAGATGCACCGGGGCATCGCGCAGCCCTGCCAGTTTCAGCCTGACATATTCCGCCTTCGTCGCATCATCATAGCCCGCCGCAGCCTCATGGTTGCAGCGTTCAAAGATCTCGTGAACCGCTGCGCGCTTCCCCGGATCCATGACCCGCAGGACACGCCATGGACGGGAGTTGCCCACCGACGGAGCCATATCCATCGCCCCCTGCAACCTGTCGATAACAGGTTCCGCAACGGGATCAGTGCGGAAGTGCCGAACATCGCGCCGCCAGCGCAGAATGTCGTTCAGCGTGTCGGCCTGTGCCGGTAGAAATTCCATCCCGCCTCACTGTGATGACCTTGGCCCGATCCTGCTCGCCAGTACCACGGTATTGTATTCGTGGCTTAATGTATCAGCCGCGCCCGCGATAAGACGGCACGCCCTGATCGGGGATCCCAACGTTATCGGGCAGAGGGCCGGTCTGGTAGAACACATCAATCGGGATACCGCCGCGCGGATACCAATAGCCGCCGATGCGCAGCCATTCAGGGGCGAGCAGGTCAACTAGCCGTCTGCCAATCGAAACCGTGCAATCCTCGTGAAACGCACCATGGTTGCGGAAAGACCCGAGATATAGCTTCAGCGATTTACTTTCCACCAGCCAGTGCTGAGTTACATAGTCGATCACCAAATGCGCAAAGTCAGGCTGGCCGGTCATAGGACAAAGCGAGGTGAACTCGGGCGCAGTAAAGCGGACGCAATAGGCGGTGCCCGCTTGCGGGTTCTCCACCTTTTCCAACACCGCAGCCTCGGGGCTTTGCGGCAGCGTGGTGGCACTGCCAAGCTGTTGCAGATCCTTGTAGATATCAGTCACGTCGATCTCCATCGCGGTCAGACCCCGCGTTTGTTGCCCCACAGCAGAATGTGCAGTTGCGGCAGCACATGGGCTGCAAACCAGCGGTCGGCCATCACCAGGTCCACGAGCCAGCCCATGCGCTGCAGAATACCGTCGGTGTCGATAAAGGCGTCGTCATCCTGCGGCCCCGGCGGGGTGTGATTGCCCGGTTGCAGATAGACCGGCAGGCCCGGAAACCGTGCTGCGGCATCACGGGCATAGGCATAATCCGCCGCATCGAACACCACGAATTTCAACACGATTTGCGGCCCTGCGACGGCGGCCTCCACACAGGCCGACAGTGCCGCCCAGTCGGTCGTCATTGCACTGGAGGGTGGTTTGGGGCTCAGCACCAAGACATCCAGATCGGCAAACCAGTCGCGGCTGACCGAGCCTTGGGTTTCCAGCGCAAAGCGGAAACCCTCTGCCTGCCCCTGCCGGATCAGCGGTCCCAAGGGCTGAATGGCCGGATTTCCCCCCGACAGCGACACCATCAGCGGCGCATCCCCCGATAGCGCGCGCACCTTGGCCAGCACCTCAGCGGTGGTCATCGCCCGCCAATCAGCACGAAAGCGGCTGTCCACGGCATGCAGGCTGTCGCACCAGACGCAGCGGTAATCGCAGCCCCCAGTGCGCACGAACACGGTGGGCTGGCCGATCAATGCGCCTTCGCCCTGAATGGTCGGCCCGAAAATCTCGGAGATGCGGATGACGCTGCTGTCATCGGTCATGGCCGGTATTCCGCCCATGTCTTGGGCGTCTCGCTGACCCGCACCGCCACGGTTTCGGGCAAAAGTGCCTTGCACCAGTCATAGAAATGCTGTGCCAGAACTTCCGAGGTGACGGCGTCATGGCCCAGCACCTCATTGAGGTGGCGATGGTCAAAATTGTCGTCGATGTAGCGCTTCAGCGGGGCCAGATCATGATAATCGCGCACGAAGCCAAAGGCGTTCAGCTTGACCGCCGCCAGCTCCACCACCACGATGTAATTATGCCCATGCAACCGGGCGCATTGGTGATCGGCAGGCAGTTGGCACAGCTGATGCGAGGCGGAAAAGTGGAATTCCTTAGTGATGCGGAACATCAAACCGCCCCTCGCTTGACCGCTTCGCGCCAGAAATCGGCATCGGCATAGGCCGTAGGATCGTTAACCCCCGCCAGATCAAAGGCCTCGCGCCGTTCGACACAGGTGCCGCAACGCCCGCAATGCAAATCACCACCCTTGTAGCAAGACCATGTTTGCGCAAAGGGCGTGCCGTGCAGCGCCCCATCGGTGACAATGGCCGATTTCGGCAGGTTCACATAGGGGGCGTAAAGCGCGATGTTGGCATACCCCTCAAGGGCATGGCGCTGCATGGTCTGGAAGGCGTCGATAAAGCCGGGACGGCAATCGGGATAGATGAAATGATCGCCGCCATGCACGGCCGTGGCGACGGCATCGGCGCCCCGGGCGGCGGCCACGCCAAAGGCAATGGCCAGCATGATGGCGTTGCGGTTCGGTACCACAGTGATGCGCATGGTTTCTTCGGCATAATGCCCGTCCGGCACCGCCAGATCATCGGTCAGCGCCGAGCCGGACAGGCTGCGGCCGATATCGCAGATGTCAATGGTCTGATGCGGCACCTGCAACCGTTCGGCGCAGGCCGCCGCAAAAGTGACTTCCTTGCGGTGACGCTGGCCGTAATCAAACGATAACAGGCCCAGCAACGCATGCTCGGCGGCGACCTTGTGGGCCAATGAAACAGAGTCCAGTCCGCCGGAGCAGATGACGATAGTTTTCATGCGGTGTCCTTGTTTTGACCGGGTAGGCTGCGACCGGTATTCTGAATGCAGGCCTATACTGCGGCGATGTCAGCATGTGAAGCCGAAAGCGGCAAGGCGCGTTTCGGATCACCACCAGCCGCTCAGATAGTGTTTTGCCTCTGCGCAAGCCGAGGCCAGATCGCCCCCCCTTGCCAGATAGGCGGCGATGGCGCTGGCCAGCGTGCAGCCCGTGCCGCGCCGGGTGCCGGGTTTGCGCAATGCGGCGAGCCGCAGGGGGTCGCCGCCGGGGCGCAGCAGCCAATCGACTGATTCAGGACCTTCGGCATGGCCGCCCTTCAGCAGGACCGCTTTCGCGCGCAGGGCGAAAAAGGCGGCTGCGATGCTGTCCAGTCCGGCATCTGGCGCAAGGCCGGTCAGAATAGCCGCTTCGGGCAGGTTGGGGGTGATCAGGGCCGCACGCGGGACCAGCCGGGCGATCATCGCGGCGCGTCCGGCGGCATCCAGCAGCGGCACTCCGGCACTGGTGGCCAGAACCGGGTCCAGCACGAAGGGCACGTTGGGCAGGGCTGCCGTAATCGCCTCGACAATGTCGGCGTTGGCCAGCATCCCCAGTTTGGCAGCGCGCAGCGGGCCAGCGGCACGGATCTGGGCGGCCACCATGGCTGCGGGCACGGGATGCACGATGCAGCCGCCCGCTTCATCCTGTGCCGTCACCGCCGTGGCCGCCACCCACGCCGCGATCCCGTGATCGGCCATCACCGGGAGGTCACGCGCAAGGCCAGCGCCGGTGGAACTGTCCAGCCCGGCGATGATCAGCACGCTCATAGCCCGTCCGCCAGCAAGGCCAGCGCTGTGGCACCACGTGCCGTCAGCACTTGCGCGCCGCGCCAGGCCCGCAGGCCGGTAGAGCAGCACAGCACCACCCGGCCCATGGGGATCGGCCAATCGTCCAGATCGCCGGGTGCCACCACTTGCGCGCCGGGCAAGAGTTGCACGGTGCCCGCCGGGCGCAGGTCGATCACCGTATCGGT
>JBKJTI010000017.1:0-20697 GCA_046590425.1 Cypionkella sp.
CCAGTATCGGAAACCGACAGAATCTGAATGCGGGGGGTGTCTTCGTGTGCGTCCATACGGACACTCGATAGCCGACCAAGAGAAATCCGCTCAAGACGGCCCTCACCGTAGGCTTACTTTCGATCTGAAACTGCTGGAGACTGGGACGTTTATTTCTACTCTGTGAAAGCGGCGGTTAAGGTTGAAAAGTATTCCTCTGGCGAAATACCCGATCCCATTGAGGCCGTCCGCGCACTGATCGGTGTAATGTGCAAAACTCACGCCGACAATCAAGACAGCACCTCAAGTGAACCGACGGCAGATGATCTAGCCGCATTTACTGAGGAAGATATCAACGATTTTTCGCGCCAATTCTTAGAGCATGACGGCTCTTTGGACACGGAAAAGAGCTGAAAAAAGCGGAAGAGCAATCAGACGCTGAATATTTTCTCAAAGTCTTAGAAAGCGAAAACATGAAACAGAGCGCAAAAATGCGCGACATATTTTCCAACATTACTAACAATCTTGGCGGACTTCTAGGTGTTCAGCCAGCCGCCGCACCCAGACACTCTTGCCGATCCCGGCCGGGCCGTTCAGCAACAAGGGCGGAAGGCGCAGGCCCACGTCACCGCGCTGCGCAGACCGGCGGAGTGCGTGCCAGGCGGTCTCGGTGGCAGGTGCCATCCACGGCATTTCGGCATGCAGGGCTGCGGCCACCTCGTCTGCCCAGGTCTCGACCCGGGGCGGGGTCAGGTTCGCGCCCGCCTTCAGAACGGAGAGACGCTTGATCTCCTCGGGCTTCAGGTGGGCAAAGCCGGACAGTGTCATGCCACGCTGAAACAGCGTGGCTGCCCGTCGCCGGATCTTTTTCATGTCGTTGTACGAGCGGCTGACGGTCTGGGTCAGATCATCGTCAAAGTCGTCAGCCTGGAAAATGTCCGACTTCGGCGCGGCAGCGACCGTCTCATCCGTGGACAGTTTTTTCTTGCGAAGGGCTCTCAGGGACTCCTTCAGACGGTCTTCGATGTCAGAAGCGTCACCCTCAACGAAGGCCGCGTGGATGAACTTGATGGTGGTCATGGGGTGCCCTCAGTCCATGGGAGACGGACGGGACCGGGTAGCGGTGCGGCGGGATGTTGGTTGAGTTCAGGATGCGCGATCGTAACCGGCCCCGGCGAGCGGGGTCAGATGGAGATCGCTCGTATGAGCCGTGAGGGCATGATCCTATTCATGTCGTCTGGATGCATCTGTTCTTCAAGGACGTCAAGGGGGGGGAATCCGGCGCATACCGCGCCGCTCAGGCCAATCACGCATTCACAACGTATCCCGGACCACCGGCCCACTCGTGGGCCGATGGACACTTTTAACGTTCACGAACGCATAAAGCAGGTCAAAATGGACAATCCATCCGAAACTTTTCGCGTTGGGACGAGCTTTGCACCCAGTCGGGACAAATGTGCCCCGATTTGGGCGCATCATTGCCCCCACCTACACATCGGCATTCAATCTCTTAGCTGCACCCGCTCGTGCCACCGCAGGTGTTGCACTTCATGCAGGTGCCGTTGCGGACCAGGGTGTAGTTGCCGCATTCGCCGCAGGGGTCGCCCTCATAGCCCTGCATTTTGGCTTTAACCCGGGCGTCCATGCCGACGGTGCCTGTCGACAGCGCCGTAGCGCCACCCATTTCCGCAGATCCAAATCCACCCATCGCGCGCGCAGTTTCGGGGATCAGCATGTTCAGGGTTGAGACCGGATCGGTGCCGTTGGCCAAGGCTGTCGCCCCCATGCCACCTTGCAGCATCACCAGTTCCGACGGCAGGCGCTTGCGCAGATAGCCGGTCGAGCTGATCTGCTTCAGCACTTCCAGCCCTCGGGTTGCGGCCTGATCGGTCACTTCCGAGACGTTGCGCTTGCCCTCTTCGACACCGCGGCCGAGATCGTCGAACGAGGCGCCGGTGGGTTTGACATGAGCGAGATCGGTGCGGTCGAGGTAGGAAATCGCCAGTTCGCGGAAGATATAGTCGAGGATCGAGGTGGCGTTCTTCACGCTGTCATTGCCTTGGACCATCCCTGCCGGCTCGAACCGGGTGAAGGTAAACGCCTCAACATATTCTTCCAGCGGCACGCCATATTGCAGGCCAACCGAGATCGCGATGGCGAAGTTGTTCATCATCGCCCGAAAGCCCGCACCTTCCTTGTGCATGTCGATGAAAATCTCGCCCAAGCGGCCGTCGCCATATTCGCCTGTGCGCAGGTAGACCTTATGACCGCCGACGATGGCCTTTTGGGTGTAGCCTTTGCGCCGCTCGGGCAATTTCTCGCGGTTGGTGCGGATGATTTCCTTGTAGATGATCTTCTCGACGATTTTCTCGGCCAGAACGGCGGCTTTTTCTTGGTTGGAGCCAGAGGTCAGGATTTCTTCCGCCTCCTCGTCGTCTTCCACCAAGGCCGAAGCGAGCGGCTGGCTGAGTTTCGAGCCGTCACGATACAGCGCATTGGCTTTGATGCCCAAGGACCACGACAGCTCATAGGCCGACAAGGTTTCAGCAATCGTCGCCGAGTTTGGCATGTTGATGGTCTTGGAAATCGCACCAGAGATGAACGACTGTGCCGCCGCCATCATATGGATATGGCTGTCGACCGAGAGATAGCGCTTGCCAGTTTTGCCGCAGGGATTGGCGCAATCGAACACCGCATAGTGTTGCGGCTTCAGGAAGGGGGCGCCTTCCAGTGTCATCGTGCCACAGACATGGCCATTGGCGGCGTCAATCTGGGCTTTTGTGAAGCCAAGGTGGCGCAAAAGGTCAAAGCTGGGGTCAGACAGCTTTTCTGCCGGGATGCCGAGGGTTTTCTTGCAGAAATCCTCGCCAATCGTCCATTGGTTGAACACGAAGCGGATATCGAAGGCCGAGGGCAAAGCCGCCTCAATCTTTTCCAACTCGCGCGCGCCAAAACCGTGGCCGACCAGCGCCGTGGTGTTGATGCCGGGACAGTTGCCGATCGAGCCGTGACCGACAGCGTAGGCTACGATTTCAGCGGCTTGAGAGGTGGTATAGCCGAGTTTCTCCAGCGCTGCCGGCACCGACTGGTTGATGATTTTGAAGTAACCGCCACCCGCGAGTTTCTTGAATTTCACCAGCGCGAAGTCAGGCTCGATGCCGGTGGTGTCACAATCCATCACCAGACCAATGGTGCCGGTGGGCGCAATCACTGTGGTCTGCGCGTTGCGGAAGCCATGGGCTTGACCCAAAGTGAGCGCCTCATCCCAAGCGGATTTTGCAAGCGTGACAAGAGTTTGGTCGGGGCAGTTGGCGGCATCCAGGGCAACCGGATTGACGTTGACGGCCTCATAGCCCGAGGTCTTGCCATAGGCCGCAGCGCGGTGGTTGCGGATCACCCGCAGCATGTGCTGGGCGTTGCGGGCGTAGCCGCTAAACGCACCCAGTTCGGAAGCCATTTCCGCCGAAGTCGCGTAAGAAACCCCTGTCATCAGAGCGGTCAAAGCGCCACAGAAGGCGCGGCCTTCGGTGGAATCGTAGCCCAGACCCATGTTCATCAGCAGGCCGCCGATATTGGCATAGCCGAGACCCAAGGTACGGAAATCATAGGACAGTTGCGCGATTTCCTTCGACGGAAACTGTGCCATCATCACCGAGATTTCCAGCGTTACCGTCCAGAGGCGAGTGGCGTGGATATAGGCATCCGAGTCAAACTTGCCGTCCTTGAAGAAGGTCAGCAGATTCATCGAGGCGAGGTTGCAGGCGGTGTCGTCGAGGAACATATACTCGGAGCAGGGGTTAGAGCCGCGAATGGCGCCATCTTCCGGGCAAGTGTGCCAAGCATTCACCGTATCATGAAACTGGATGCCCGGATCGGCGCAGGCCCAAGCGGCATGGCCCACCTGATCCCACAAATCGCGGGCTTTCAGAGTCTTGGCGGTCTTGCCATCGGTGCGTCGGATCAGCGCCCAGTCGGCATCGTCCTTTACCGCTTGCAGGAAGGCATCGGTAACGCGCACCGAATTGTTGGAATTTTGGCCGGAGACGGTGATGTAGGCTTCGGAATCCCAATCAACATCGTAAGTGGGGAATTCGATGCTGGTGAATCCCTGGCGGGCGTATTGCAGGATACGGTTGGTGTAGGTATCCGGGATCATGGCCTTTTTGGCCGAGCGGATCGCAGCTTTCAGTGCCGGGTTCTTCGCCGGATCAACCGAGTCATCGCTTGAGCCATCCCATTGACGGATCGCGGTGAAAATTTCGTTCAGTTTCAGCTCATGGGCTTTGGAACCGGCGACCAGCGAGGCAACCTTTTGTTCCTCAATAACTTTCCAGTTCACGAACGCTTCGACATCCGGGTGATCCATATCGCAGATCACCATTTTGGCCGCGCGCCGGGTGGTCCCACCTGACTTGATCGCGCCTGCCGCACGGTCGCCGATTTTGAGGAAGCCCATCAGGCCCGAGGATTTGCCACCGCCCGACAGCTTTTCACCTTCACTGCGCAAGGACGAGAAGTTGGTGCCAGTGCCCGAGCCGTATTTGAACAGCCGCGCCTCACGCACCCACAGATCCATGATACCGCCGTCACCGACCAGATCATCTTTCACAGATTGGATGAAGCAGGCGTGCGGCTGCGGGTGTTCATAGGCGCTGCTAGATTTAGTCAGCACACCGGTCATGTGATCAACGTAGTAGTGTCCCTGCGACGGGCCATCAATGCCGTAAGCCCAGTGCAGCCCGGTGTTGAACCATTGCGGAGAATTCGGCGCTGCCATCTGGCGGGCCAGCATGAAACGCATCTCATCGTAGTAAGCTTTGGCATCAGCTTCGGTGCTGAAATAGCCACCCTTCCAACCCCAATAGACCCAGGCGCCTGCCAGACGATCAAACACCTGCTTGGCAGAGGTTTCGCCGACCAGACGTTCCTCCACCGGCAGCAATGCCAGCGCGTCTTCATCGGGCACCGAGCGCCAGAGGAATTTCGGAATATCCTTTTCGCGCACGCGCTTTAGTCGTGCGGGGATACCCGCTTTGCGAAAATATTTCTGCGCCAGAACGTCGGAGGCAACCTGGCTCCAGCCTTGCGGAACCTCGACGGCTTCATTGCGAAACACAACGGTGCCATCAGGATTACGGATTTCCGACACCGTGGTCGAAAACGCCATTGCGCCATAGGCACCGGTTGCTTCGGTGGTAAATTTCCGCTCGATCTTCATCTGCCCGTCCCATGTTTTCGCGCGGTTTCTGCTGCGCCGCGTCTGTGTCCCACAATCCCTGCCCCCCCGACCCTTGCTTGCCGCGTCACCAATACGGGCGCGATGGCCCCATTGAGGGGCACAAACACAGGGTTGGTCGTTCCGCTGGCACACTATATCTTGTGGCTACGGTTGGTGCGTCGTCAAACTGTCGCAAATCTCCGGCTGCATCAACGAATTTTTTACACTTATACACTAGATTTTGTGCTTGACGTGAAAGCCATATCTAGCCGTGGCTTCACGCCGAAGTGAGTGCAGCGTGACCCGTCCCGGTTCGGCAGAGTTAATGTGCCATCGCAACTGACACAAAATCCCAAGCATCATAGCCTATTTGGCAGCTTTGCCTCAGGCACCATTACAGTGCGTCTGATTCCGTCCCAAGGCGCGGATACACCGCGCCTCAGCGGCGGTTGATCAAGATGATTCCCGCCGCTACAAATCCGGCAGCCATGATGAGGCCAAAAGACAACGCTTCATCGAAAATTAAACAGCCCAAGATATTGGCAAACAGTGGTGTCAGGACCGAAAAGCTTGCAACGGTGGATGTCGGGTAAACTGACAGCAACCTGAGCCAAGTGATGAACACACCCGCCACAATCAGCCCCGCCTGAAACACCAGCCAGAGCCAATGGATCGCCTCTACAATACGGATCAGCGGGGCGAGCAAAGTGCTGCCACGAGAAAAATTGGCTCTGAACTCAATACCATAAAGAATAATCGTGCTTCTGATCCGACCTTACGCAGCCGGGTTTTGCATGTTGAAAACGCGGTGCGCGCCCAGACCCAAGCGCGCACTAAAGCAAAGATATCCCCCGCAATGCTGGCATGACCCGAAGGGTTTTTCGACAGAATCGCCCAAGCGGTGCCGATGAAGGCCAGACCCAAGCCGATTCCCCGCCTTTAGATGATCCGTTCGTTCGGCAGCCAGAAATGTACGGCGATGGCCAGCCACAGATTGGCATTGAACAAGATTACCGAAGCGCCCCCACCGCGTCATGTCCAAGGGCATGAACAGGCACAGGCAGCGAAACTCGACGGCAAACACCGCGTCGATGGCAAGACAGGACCAAGATCGGCTCAGAGAAGACGATCGCAGAGCCCGCCATACTTCAACCAAGCATAGACGAACCCATTCTCCAGCGCCGAGCGCGCCTTCGCGAAGAACACCGGCTGCAACCCGCGATTGACCTCTTTCACCACGATCTGGTTGACCGCCAACAGGAACGTCAACGCAATCAGCGCCGCCAGCCCCACCCGTCCAGCCGCTCATGGCGCATCTGGCCACCGGTTTCGCGCCAACCTTTGGGGCGGCAAGGTGAAGTCAACCCACGCAAAATCGCTGGCAGCACCGCGCGGTTTCCCTTACATGCGGCGTATTGCAGCGAGCAATGAAGGGGCCTTGTCATGTCGGATCTGATCTCACGCGGGGTCGCCAAGGGCTTGCGGATGACCGATCAGCGCCGTGTGGTGGCACGGGTGATCGCGGCAGCCGAGGATCACCCGGATGTCGAGGAGCTTTATGCGCGGTCAGCGCAAGTTGACCCGAAGATTTCGCTGGCGACGGTATACCGGACGGTGAAGCTGTTTGAAGAATGTGGCCTGCTGGAGCGGCTGGAGTTTGGCGATGGCCGCGCACGCTATGAAGATGCTGAACGCGATCATCACGATCATCTGATTGACGTGAACACCGGGCAAGTCATTGAATTCGTAGACCCCGAGATTGAGGCCCTGCAAGAGCGTATCGCCGCGCGACTGGGCTATCGATTGATCGGGCACCGACTGGAACTGATCGGCGTTCCGGTCAAGAAGGGATAGAGTTTGGCCTCGGATAACCTGCGTGGCATCCTGTTGATGGTGCTGTCGATGGCTCTGTTTGGGCTAGAGGATATGTTCCTGAAATGGGCAGCAGCCAGCCTGCCTGTGGGTGAGATCGTATTTGTCTCTGGCGTGTTTGGCGTTGTGGTGTTCGTATTGATGGCATGGCAGCAGCGGCAAAAGGTATTCACCAAACAGGCGCTGCACCGTTGGGTTTTGGCGCGCGGGCTTGGTGAAATGGTCGGCACCTTCGCCTATATCACTGCGCTTGCCACTGTGCCTTTGTCTACCGTCTCTGCGGTTTTGCAGGCGATGCCGCTGGCGGTGACGATGGCGGCGGCTTTGTTCATGCAAGAACAGGTCGGCTGGCGGCGTTGGTCGGCGATTGCGGTCGGCTTTGCCGGGGTGCTGCTGGTGATCCGTCCGGGGTTGGATGGGTTTCGCCCGGAAGCTTTGTGGGTCCTGATTACCGTGGCGGGGCTGACTTTGCGTGACTTGGCCGCGCGCATGATTCCACCGGAAAGTTCCACCGCGCAAGTCTCGGCTTGGGGGTTGATTGCTGTGACATTGCTTGGCGCGTTGATGATGGTGGGGTCGGGTGAAGTGGCCGTGCCAACCCTCTGGGAAACCTACGCTTTAATTGGCGCGCTGGTGTTCGGCACCGGCGGCTATTGGGCCATCATCGGGGCCACTCGCACTGGCGAAGTTTCGGTCGTGGCCCCCTTCCGCTATGTCCGGCTGGTATTTGCCGTGCTGATCGGCGCGTTTGTGTTCCACGAATGGCCCGATGTCATAACCCTGTGCGGCTCGGGCCTTATCGTCGCCTCGGGGCTTTATTCGTTTGCGCGCGAACGCGCGCGCAAACACGCGCTTTCCTTGAACGCACCCTTGGGCTAAGACGCCCAAGAGAGCACCATTTCCGCCCATTTGGAGGCCTGACATGAGCACGATCATTGATATCCACGCCCGCGAGATTCTCGACAGCCGCGGCAATCCTACAGTTGAAGTTGATGTGCTGCTGGAAAGCGGCGCGCAGGGTCGCGCGGCAGTGCCATCGGGCGCGTCCACGGGCGCGCATGAGGCAAACGAGCGCCGCGACGGCGACAAATCGCGCTATATGGGCAAGGGCGTGTTGGAGGCTGTGGCCGCCGTCAACGGCGAACTGGCCGAAGAAATCGTAGGCTTTGACGCGACCGAACAGGTCGGCATCGACCGCACGATGATCGAGTTGGACGGCACGCCGAACAAATCGCGTTTAGGCGCGAACGCCATTCTGGGCGTGTCTTTGGCAGTGGCGAAGGCTGCGGCAGAATTCACCGGACAGCCGCTGTTCCGCTACGTCGGCGGCACCTCGGCACGGATGTTGCCGGTGCCGATGATGAACATCATCAACGGTGGCGAACATGCCGATAACCCGATTGATATTCAAGAATTCATGATCATGCCAGTGGGTGCCGACAACATCCGAGAAGCCATTCGGATGGGCTCGGAGGTGTTCCACACGCTGAAGAAAGAGCTGTCGGCGGCGGGCCATAACACCAATGTCGGCGATGAGGGCGGCTTTGCGCCCAACCTGAACTCGGCCCGCGATGCGCTTGATTTCATTCTGAAATCGATTGAGAAGGCTGGCTATCGCCCTGGTGAGGATATGTTCCTGGCGCTGGATTGTGCGGCCACGGAATACTTCAAAGGCGGGCGTTATGAGATGAAGGGCGAGGGCAAGTCCCTCTCCATCGAAGAAAACGTTGATTTCCTCGCGGGTCTGGCGGCGGATTACCCGATCATTTCGATTGAAGATGGCTGTTCGGAAGATGATTGGGCGGGCTGGAAATTGCTCACCGACAAGCTGGGAGATAAAATCCAACTGGTCGGCGACGATCTGTTCGTGACCAACCCGCGCCGTCTGGCGGAAGGCATCAAGGCGGGTTGTGCCAACTCGATGCTGGTGAAGGTCAACCAGATCGGCACTTTGACCGAAACCTTGCAGGCCGTCGATATGGCGCATCGTGCGCGCTACACAAATGTGATGTCGCACCGTTCCGGCGAAACCGAAGACAGCACGATTGCTGATCTGGCGGTTGCGACCAACTGCGGTCAGATCAAAACCGGCTCGCTATCACGCTCGGATCGGTTGGCGAAATACAATCAGTTGATCCGCATTGAAGAGATGCTGGGCGAGACGGCGGAATATGCGGGTCGCTCCATCCTGCGCGGCTAAGCTTTAACTTTACTCCGAACATAGAACCACGCGAGGCACCCGCTTTGCGTGGTTTTTTCATGGCGATGACAGCGGTTTCAACAGGCGGTTCGGGCGGAAATTGGCCAGGACTGTGCTGTCGCCCTGCCCCATGATCTCTGCCGCCAAAGCCTCCCCCGCCAGCGCCGAAAGCGTCACACCAGAGTGCATCACCGCCATGCTTAAGCCCGGTTGGACCGCCCCGATCAGCGGCAAACCGTCGCCGGGTACAGGACGGTAGCCAAGCACAAAACGGTCCAATTCCACAGGTGCGCCAAACAGCGCTCGCAGCCGGATCAGCGTGGCTTCGGCAAGTGCGGCGGGATCGGCAATGGTCTCGGAGGCATTCGATTGATGGTTGGCGACACCGGGGGCGAGCAAGGCACCGCTGGCGTTTTGGCGGATTTCCTGATCGGCGGTGACGAGGATATGGTTCACCCGCCAGTCGACAGGTTTGCTGTACACCATGATACCGGGGCGCGACAGCATTGGCAGATCAAGCCCAAGCGGCGCCAACAGCGCGGGGGTGGCCACTCCAGCGGCCAGAACCGTATGGTCTGCGGCGAGAGGGCCAATCGCCGTGCGCGCGCCCTTAATCTGCCCTGCGGATTCGATCAGCGATTTGGCGGCAATGCCGTTTAGTACCTTTGCGCCCGAAGCCGCCAGCAAGGCGCGGGTTAGCGCGGCCGGATCAACAGCGCCCTCGGTTGCGAAACGCAGCGCGCGGCTGGGGCGGCGGGCGAGATGCGGCTCTAACTTGGCGATTTCGGCGCTGGTCTGCGGCGTTTGGGGGATAGCCGAACGCGGCCAGTTCTGCGGCCTTTTGGTCAAATCCCGCCCCCTCATCCTCAAACCACAACGTGCCCTGCCAGTTCGGCGCAGGATTGGGCAGCAGCGCAGCAACGCGATGATGTAGTGCCATCGCTGCCGCGCGCAGATGATGGTGCGCCGGAGACTCATAGAAGCTGGCGTTGATCCAGCCAAAGCTGCGGCCAGAGGCGGCGCTGGCGGGGGATGAGGATTCCAGCACTGTAACCGTCGCCCCTTGGCGGGAGAGGTGAAAGGCAAGGCTGGCCCCGATGATGCCCGCGCCGATGATCAGAACAGATTGCGCCATGTGGCCCCTTTTCTGTGAAGCGTGGCATGACAAGCGGGCGATGGAAAGGGGGCCTTGTCCGCCGAAATGCCATGCGGCAGAGTACGCCGATGGATCACAAAAGCTTCGTTTCAAACCTTGCGCCAGATCTGCGGGCGCGGCTGATTGCTCGGTCGGATCGGGCTGGACTTTTGCATCTGGCGGGGCATCTGGGCGCGATCATTCTGGTGGGCGCGCTGATTGGCTTTCGCGTGCCGGGATGGTGGATTTTGCTGCCCGTGCAGGGCGCTCTGCTGGTGTTTCTGTTCACGCTGGAGCATGAGGCGACGCATAAGACGCCTTTCGCGTCTGAGCGGCTGAATGAGGCTGTCGGACATTTGTGCGGATTTCTGATTTTTCTGCCGTTTCAGTGGTTTCGCTACTTTCATTTGGCGCATCACCGTTGGACCAATCTGCCGGGCAAAGACCCCGAGCTGGCCTCGGAAAAGCCATGCGGGAAAACGGCTTGGGTCTGGCATGTCTCTGGACTGCCGTATTGGACTGCCGAGTCGCGGTTGCTGTTTGATCTCGCGCGTGGGCGGACGGAGGGCGAGTATCTGCCTGCCAGCGCCCTGCCCCGGATTGTCTCGGAAGCCCGCTGGATGCTTTTCTGCTATGCGCTGGTTTTGATCAGTTTGCTGATCAGCCCGCTGCTGTTCTGGGTCTGGCTGTTGCCTCTGGTTCTGGCCCAACCTGCGCTGCGATTGTATCTGTTGGCCGAGCATGGCGACTGCCCGCAGGTGGTGAATATGTTTGAGAACACCCGCACCACCTTCACCACCGCGCTGATGCGGTTTTTGGCGTGGAACATGCCATATCATGTCGAGCACCACGTCTATCCGGCGGTGCCGTTTCACCAACTGCCTGCGTTGCATCAATTGATGAAAACGGAATTGCGCGAAACGGCGGATGGCTATGCGGCCTTCACCAAAGGTTATCTCGCACGGCGAATGTAATGGTTACAAGTTATCCGTGGCGCGGGACATGGCGCGGGGGTAGCTAAGGCCATGGAAAATATGCCCCCCAAGAATGAAGACTCGCTGCGTGGCTTTGGTTTCGCGCTGACCGCCTATTTGCTATGGGGGTTTTTGCCGATCTTCATGAAGGCGGTGGGGCATATATCGCCAGCCGAGGTGATCGCGCATCGGGTGATCTGGTCTATTCCGATTGCGGGGGCAGTGTTGTGGGCGACGGGGCGGACGGCTGATTTGTGGGTGGCTTTGCGCACACCGCGGATGCTGCTGATGGGCTTTGCGACGGCGGCGCTGATCTCGGTCAACTGGGGGATTTACGTCTGGTCGATTGGTGCGGGTCACGCGCTGGATGCGGCGTTGGGCTATTATATCAACCCGTTGTTCTCGGTGTTTCTGGGTGCTGTGCTGCTAGGCGAGCGACTGAGTGCCGCGCAGAAGGGCGCGATTGCGCTGGCGGCTTTGGCGGTGCTGGTTTTGACGATTGAGGCGGGCAAACTGCCCTTGGTGGCTTTAGGGCTCACGGTGACCTGGGGGATCTATGCCTATCTTAAGAAATCGCTGCCGATCGGGCCGAACCAAGGGTTTTTCCTTGAGGTGCTGATACTTTTACCCTTTGCGTTAGGCTATGTGATCTGGGCCGAAGTGGTTGGAACCAGCCATTTCTTGGCCGGGGTGACTTCGGACACCGTGCTGCTGCTAAGTTGCGGCTTGGTGACTGCGGTGCCGCTGATGGTCTATGCCAATGGCGCGAAACTGCTGCGGTTATCAACCATTGGCATCATGCAATATATCGCGCCGACGATGATTTTTTTGACAGCGGTATTTGTGTTCGGCGAGCCGTTCGGGCGTGGCAAAATGATCGCATTCCCGATGATCTGGGTGGCGCTTGTGATTTATACGGTGTCAATGGTGCGGCAAGCGCGGTCTGTGGGGAAGTAGCGGGCAGTGCGGCCTATCTTCCCCCGCAGGGAATGAGTTGTGGGTAGCGCAGAAATCACCACAATTTGTGGGTGGGTCTTACGGACGGCTGATTTGGCCGCCACCCACTGCTGCGGCCACGCCGGTGGTGCTGGGGGCGGATGTGGGCAGGCCGTAAGCGACGCGGGCGGCGAGATAGGCAAAGGCTTGCGCCTCTAGCATGTCGCCGTTTAGCCCAGCGGTTTCAATCGGTTCAACGTTGCAGTTCATGCATTTGGTAAGCTCGAGCATCATCGTGGCGTTGTGGCGACCACCTCCGGCAACCAGAAGGCGAGTTATCGGTTGCGGAAAGTGCTCGGCAGCTTTGGCGACCGAGGCGGCGGCGATGGATGTTAAGGTGGCGGCAGCATCGGCGTTGGAAAGTCTGTGGGTTTTCTTGAAGAACGGCTGGAAATTGTTGCGATCGAGCGATTTCGGCGGGATTTTGTGGAAATAGGCTTGCGCTAAGAAGGCTTGCACCAGTTTTTCATCCACGCGTCCCGTTGCGGCCAAAGCACCGCTTTCATCTTGGGTGAGGCCAAGGCGAATTTGCATCAGATCGTTGATCGGGGCGTTGGCGGGGCCGATATCAAACGCCAACAGCGCACCGGAGGTGTCTGGGTTGGGCTGGCAGGGGTCGATCCAGGTGATATTGCCGACGCCGCCAAGGTTCAGGATCGCAAGCGGTTCGATGGCA
This sequence comes from Cypionkella sp., assembly GCA_046590425.1. Taxonomy (GTDB): domain Bacteria; phylum Pseudomonadota; class Alphaproteobacteria; order Rhodobacterales; family Rhodobacteraceae; genus Cypionkella. The sequence continues at coordinate 13,051 of JBKJTI010000017.1, forward strand.
CGGATATACTTGGCGCAGGCGAAGTGAAAGAACGGGGCGAGGGGTGCTCCCTGCCCGCCCATTTGCACATCGTTGGAGCGGAAATCCCAAACTACGGGCAGGTTCATCGCTTGCGCCAGAAGTTGGCCGTTGCCTGCTTGGTGGGTGCGGCCATGTGCCGGATCATGCGCCAAAGTCTGCCCGTGAAAGCCGATCATCTCAGCACCCGAAAAGCGCGCCAAGACCTCGGCATGGGCGGTCTCAACGACTTCGGCGGCGGCGGCGACATCAGGATCACCCGGCCATTGCCCAAAGGCCGCGCGGATGGTGGCCTGCTCGGTGGCGGTATAGGGACGATAGGCGTGGGGGCCGAACTCCAGAATCTCATGCCCATCGGTGCGCAACATCGCGGCATCCACCCCATCCAGCGACGTACCTGACATTGTGCCCAAAACCCAAACCGCGCGCTGTTTCGCCATCTTCCCCTTAGCCCCCTCGCCCGCTATACCACCCGGACCTTAAAGCATGAGTGTGCCATGACCTACCATCCGAAATCTGATTTCATGCGTGTGATGTTCGAGCGCGGCTTCGTCGCCGATTGCACGGATTATCAGGCGCTTGACGAGGCTTTGATCAAAGGGGTGGTGCCTGCTTATATCGGCTATGACGCAACGGCGGCCAGCCTGCATGTCGGGCATCTTATGAACATCATGGTGCTGCGCTGGTTGCAAAAGACCGGGCACAAGCCGATCACGCTGATGGGTGGCGGAACGACCAAGGTGGGCGATCCCAGTTTCCGTGCGGAAGAACGCCCGCTGCTGACTCCTGCGAAAATCGACGAGAATATCGCAGGGCTGAAGGAAGTGTTCGCGAAATACCTGACATACGGTGACGGGCCCACCGACGCGGTGATGCTGAACAATGCCGAATGGTTGGATCATCTGAACTACCTTGAGTTCTTGCGCGACATCGGGCGGCATTTCTCGGTCAACCGGATGCTGAGTTTCGAGTCGGTGAAGTCGCGGCTGGATCGCGAACAATCGCTGTCCTTCCTTGAATTCAACTACATGATCCTGCAGGCCTACGATTTCCTTGAAATCCATCGCCGCTATGGCTGTGTTTTGCAGATGGGCGGTTCGGATCAATGGGGCAACATCATCAACGGCGTCGATCTGACGCGCCGCGTGGTTGATCATGAAATCTGGGGGCTGACCACGCCGTTGTTGACCACATCGGATGGCCGCAAGATGGGCAAATCGGCGAGCGGTGCGGTCTGGCTGAACGGAGATATGCTGTCGTCTTACGAATTCTGGCAATTCTGGCGCAACACAACAGATGCGGATGTTGGCAAGTTTCTCAAGATTTTCACCGAGCTTCCGGTGGAGGAATGTGATCGACTGGGAGCTTTGTCGGGATCAGAGATCAACCTCGGCAAGATTATTTTGGCCAACCATGCTACGACCCTGCTTCACGGCGCCGAGTCTGCAGCAGCGGCAGAGGCGACGGCGCGCGAGGTGTTCGAAAAGGGCGGCGTAGGGGACGATCTGCCGACGTTGAAAGTCTCGGCATCCGAAGTCTCGGATGGCTTGGGCATCGTGCAACTGTTCGTCCGCGCGGGATTGGCGACCACTGGCAAGGATGCCAAACGGCTGATCCTGGAAGGTGGCGCGCGGATGAATGACGAACTGGTGACGGATGCAGGCCTGCGTGTGGGGGCCGGGATGCTGGCCGAACCGCTGAAGCTGACGGCGGGCAAAAAGCGTCACGCTTTGGTGGTTCTGGACTAAGGCAGCAGCTTTCAGCGTGGAAGGAATGAAAAAAGGGGGCCGGAATGGCCCCCTTTTATTTATGAACAATCATTCGCCCTATATGAACGGATATTCTTATTCCTGCACGGTCACTTTTGTCATCACGTCGGGCGCAGACGGCGGCTCGCCGCGTTGGATCGCGTCGACTACATCCATGCCTTTGATAACCTTACCAATCACCGTGTATTGGCCGTTCAGAAAATCGCCCGGCGCGAACATGATGAAAAATTGGCTGTTGGCGGAATCGGGGTCTGACGAGCGAGCCATCCCAACAGTGCCACGCTCAAACGGCAAGGCCGAGAATTCAGCAGGGATGTTTGGCATGTCAGAGCCGCCCATGCCAGCCTGCCCGGTATCGCCGCCCGCTTTGCCGAATTCTACATCGCCGGTCTGCGCCATAAAGCCGTCGATCACGCGGTGGAACACCACACCATCGTAAGCGCCTTTTTGCGCCAAAGCGACGATTTGGGCGACATGTTTCGGCGCGTCTTTGGTGTCGAGATCAATCACGATCTCCCCTTTCGTGGCACCAGAAACCTCGATCACAAGGTTCGGGCCGGGGCCATCACCTTCCGCGAATGCAGGTGCAGCGGTCAGCAGCAAAGCTGCGAGGATGTTACGCAACATCAGCAGCCACCCGCACGGTGATCATGCGATCCGGGTTTGCTGGCGGCTCGCCCTTGGTGATTTTATCGACATGTTCCATGCCTTTGATCACGCGGCCATACACCGTATATTGGCGGTTCAGGAAGTGGTTGTCAGAAAAGTTGATGAAAAACTGGCTGTTGGCCGAGTTCGGGCTGGACGAACGCGCAGCCCCGATGGTGCCACGGTCATGCGGGATGCCGGAAAACTCTGCTGGCAGATCGGGATGCTCTGACCCGCCCGTGCCTGCGCGGCGCAGGTTGAAATCGCTTTCCATGTTGCCATTGGCGACATCGCCGGTTTGCGCCATGAAGCCGTCAATGACGCGGTGAAAGCACACGTTGTCGTAAGCCTTTGCCCGCGCAAGGGTTTTCATCCGCTCGACATGCTTGGGCGCGATGTCGGGCAGCATTTCCAGAACGACTTCGCCATCCTTCAGGGTGATGATGATGGTGTTTTCGGGGTCTTTGATCTCGGCCATGGGGCATATCCTTATTTTGATCTGGGCCGGAAAGTAACCATCCAAGGACAGAAGGGAAAGGGCTTTAGGTTGACGAATGCGTCAGATCGGCGGAAACAGTTGCAAACAGTTATGGAGGCGATAATGGCCTGGAAGACGATCGACGATATGGCGCTGGCGGGGAAAACCGTGCTGACGCGGGTGGATATCAACGTGCCGATGGAAAACGGCGTGGTGAGTGACGCCACGCGGATCGAAAAGATCGTCCCCACGGTTGAGGATCTGATCGCGCGCGGGGCCAAGGTGGTTTTGCTGGCGCATTTTGATCGGCCAAAGGGCAAGGTGCTGCCGGAGATGAGCCTTTTGCATATCAAGGGCGCGTTGGAGGCGGCATTGGGGCGCAAAGTGGTGTTTGGCGCGGATTGTGTGGGCGATGTCGCCAAAGCTGCTATTTCTGAGGCTGCGCAGAGCGATGTGGTGGTGTTGGAGAACACCCGGTTTCATGCGGGAGAGGAGAAGAACGATCCAAAGCTTGCGGCAGAGATGGCGGCTTTGGGCGATATGTTCGTGAATGACGCGTTTTCGGCGGCGCATCGGGCGCATGCCTCAACTGCGGGACTCGCGGCGTTGCTACCTTCGGCTGCGGGGCGGCTGATGGAGGCGGAATTGAAGGCGCTGGAAGCGGCTTTGGGCGATCCGGTGCGGCCTGTGGTGGCGGTTGTGGGCGGGGCGAAGGTTTCGACCAAGCTAGAACTACTCGGAAATCTCGTCGGCAAGGTCGATCATCTGGTGATCGGCGGCGGGATGGCGAATACGTTCCTTGTGGCGCAGGGGGTTGAGGTGGGAAAATCTTTGGCCGAGCGGGACATGGCCGCGACGGCGCTGGAGATTGTTGAGAAGGCCAAGGCTTCGGGCTGTGTGATCCATCTGCCGGTCGATGTGGTGGTGGCTTGGGCGTTCAAGGCTGGGGCCGAGAATAAGACGGTCAGCGTCAAAGATTGCCCCAGTGATGCGATGATCTTGGATGCCGGGCCGAAGACTGTCGCGGCGCTGACCAAGGTATTCGAGGGCTGCAAGACCTTGATCTGGAACGGGCCGCTGGGAGCATTTGAGGTTGAGCCATTCAATGCGGCCACCAATGCGGCGGCTCGGGCCGCGGCCAGATTGACCAAGGAGGGCAAGCTGGTTTCGGTCGCGGGCGGGGGTGATACGGTGGCTGCTTTGAATCAGGCTGGGGCCGCGCAGGATTTCACGTTTATTTCGACTGCTGGTGGGGCGTTTCTGGAGTGGATGGAGGGAAAGACTTTGCCGGGGGTTGCCGCACTCGGCTGAGGTGTCCACGCGTGGACAGGGCCTTGGTTGATAATAAATCAAGGGGTTACAAGGTCGAGGTAAGGATCTGTTAATCTTATGACGCGCTGGGATGGCAGTTTCGCCCCCGGCGCGTTTGCATGTTCTGCGCCGGTTGGGCCCGTGGCGTTCGGGCCGTCTGCCGTTTTCGCGCCGCTGAGGCTGCGCCCGTGGGGGGTGGTTGTCGCTGGGCCGCCACATCCAATTTAGACCAAAAGACTGGAGGTCGCGCGCATTTTGCTGGCGTCGGGCGGTGCGGATTTGCATGATCGCGGCGCAGAGCGGGGAGTATGGCATGGCGATCTGGGCTTTGGTGACTGGGGCTTCCGAGGGGCTGGGGCACGAGTTTGCGACTTTGGCCGCCAAGGATGGCTTTGATGTGATCCTGACCGCGCGCTCGATCGACAAGCCTCAGACCCATGCGACCAGTCTGCGGCGGGCCTATAATGTGGCGGGTCGAGGTTATCCCCGCCGATCTGACCGATCCGGTGGCTGTCGAACGCCTGTGGGATCAGGCGAGCGAGGGCGGCAGATTGGCGTGTTGGTCAACAATGCGGGGCTGGGGCGCAATGGCGATCTGGCTGATGCAGAGGGCTGGCCGCGCGAGTCTGATAGCATTGCGGTGAACATCATTGCCGCGACCATTCTGTTGAAGCGTGCGGCTGCGCACATGAAGGCGCAAGAATCGGGGCGGATTTTGAATGGCGCCTCGGTCGCGAGCTTTCTGCCGGGGCCGCATATAGCGGTGTATCACGCCAGCAAAGCGTACCTTTTGAGCCTGTCAGAAGCCGTAGCAGAGGAATTGCGCGGATCTGGGGTGACAGAGACCGCTGTTTGTCCGGGGCCGACAGCCACCCAGTTTTTCGCAGCCGATCAGGCCGAAAAGAAAACTCTGCTGACCCGGATGCCGCTGCCTTCGGCGCAAAGCGTGGCGCAGGCGGGCTGGCAGGCAGCGTCGACGGGGCGACGGGTGAAAGTGGTGGGCGGGCTTAACAAGGTTCTGGCCTTCCTGCCCCGGCTTGCGCCGCGCCGCCTGGTGGCGCTTTTCGGCGGGATTGCTCTTAAAAGACGCTGGTAAAGCGTTGTTAGCGCAACCAATATTGCGTGATGCCCGGAAGCTTTCTACCACCACGTAACCTTTCCCGGATGGAGCATAAGATGCGCGCGACCAAAGCAGTTCAGAAAATTCTTGCCAATTATGAAGGCGAAACCCCCGGCGTGAAGGCCAATCTGTGCCGGATGCTGATGGAGGGCAAACTCGGCGGCACTGGCAAGATGATCATTCTGCCGGTGGATCAGGGCTTTGAGCACGGCCCTGCGCGGAATTTCGCGGTCAACCCGGCGGGCTATGACCCGCATTACCATTATCAGCTGGCGATTGACGCCGGGCTGAACGCTTTTGCCTCGCCCTTGGGGATGCTGGAGGCCGGGGCCGATACGTTCGCGGGGCAGATCCCGACGATTCTGAAAGTGAACTCGGCAAACAGCCTGATGAGCGATACGGCGGGCAAGAATCAGGCGGTGACGGCGAGCGTCGACGATGCTTTGCGTCTGGGTTGTGCCGCGATTGGCTTCACGATTTATCCGGGTTCCGACATGCAGTTGGAAATGTATGAAGAAATCGTCGAAATGCGCCGCGAAGCTGCGGCCAAGGGCGTGGCCACGGTGATCTGGTCTTACCCGCGTGGCGAGGCGATTTCCAAGGATGGCGAAACCGCCATTGACGTGGCGGCCTATGCGGCGCAGATCGCGGCGCTTTTGGGCGCACATATCATCAAGATCAAGCTGTCGACCGATCATCTGATGCTGGCTGAGGCGAAAAAGGTCTATGAGAAAGAGCAGATCGACGTGGCCACCCAAGCGGCGCGGGTGAAGCATTGCATGGATGCTTCGTTTGCCGGGCGGCGGATCGTGGTGTTCTCGGGTGGGGCTGCCAAGGGCACCGATGCGGTTTATGACGATGCACGGGCGATCCGTGATGGCGGCGGCAATGGCTCGATCATCGGGCGGAACTCATTCCAGCGTAAGCGTGAGGATGCGTTGGCGATGCTGTCGAAGCTAGTTGATATCTACAAAGGCAAAGCCTGATGCGCAGCGCCGCTCTGGCCCTTTGTGGGGCATTGAGCCTTTGGGTTGGGGCGGCGCAGGCTCAGCAGGACGTGCCGGAGGGTTGGCCTTGGCTGTTGGGCGAAGTTTCTGGCACGTTGGGCAAGAAGGCGATTGCCTGGCAGACCTATGATTTCTCGATCGGGGCGCTGGATGCCTCGGTTTGGGCGGGCGAGCGTGAAGGGCAGATCGTGTTTCATCTGCGCGCCCTGCCCCCGGGCAAGCCGCAGTCTGACCGGATGGTGCTGTTTGTTACAGCAGACATCGGTCGCGATTTGCGGGCAGGTGCAGCAAGCGGCGATGTGACGGTCGAGATTCCGCGCGGCAAGGATCGAGAGGGCCCGCGGCTGAGTTCTGAGGGGCAAACTGCCACGTTGATGATTGATCAGCTGCGGCGCGACCCTGAGAATATCAACAACGGCAGGGTCAGCGGTACGGTGACGGCGCGGCTCTGCCCGGTGCAGTGGATGACCAAATCGTGTCAGGATTTCTCAGCCAAGTTTGACACGGGGATGCAGTTTGACGGCACCTTTGAGATCATCGAAAGCGAGAAGTGAGCGAGCGGCGCTAAACCTGTGCGGCTGCGGTGTTTTTTTGATTCACAAAGCCTTGCGCCTGTGACAGACTGATGGAACGAACTGCCCCCGATCAGAGGGGTGGACGGTGAGGCGAGACAGATGATCCAGACCCAATCCCGGCCCGCGTTTGGCGGCATGTTGTTTTTCATGGCGGCCTTCACCTTGGGCAGTTATTTCGCCTTTGCCGCCATTCAGGGCGATTATGGCGTGTTCCGCCGGGTGCAGATCAACGCGGAAGCGGCAGAGTTGCGCATCGAGCGCGATCAGTTGGCAGCGGAGTTGGGGCGGATGCGCAACCTGACCAAGCGGTTGTCGGATGATTATCTCGACATTGACCTGCTGGATGAGCAGTTGCGCGATGTGCTGGGGTACTTGCGCGCGGATGAAGTTGTGATCCGGTAACAGGCGGAGCGTGGAATCACGCACTCTACATCGGATTTTTCTGATATGCTGTCCACATTGAGCCGTTGACGCCCTCCGGCGAGGATATTTGAGCACAGCGTATGACCAATGGCGCCGTCAGCTTTTGAAAGTGGCGTGTTTTTTGTGTCTGCCTTGCCCTTTTATGACGCTGCATTTTCTGTTTTGCGTTATTTCGCCGATGCGGTATAGATGGTTTAACACTAAACTATCTTAACAGCGTGACGGGAGGATGCCGAGTTGGCTGCAAAAAAAGCCCCAGAGAAATCAAACGTCTCGAAGGAAGAACTGCTGAAGTTCT
>JBKJTI010000023.1:0-6191 GCA_046590425.1 Cypionkella sp.
CCAGTATCGGAAACCGACAGAATCTGAATGCGGGGGGTGTCTTCGTGTGCGTCCATACGGACACTCGATAGCCGACCAAGAGAAATCCGCTCAAGACGGCCCTCACCGTAGGCTTACCGTCATAGCCACGCCGCGCGCAGGCGATCTGTTCCGGATGCGGCCGCCAGGTGACCGGGCAGACCAAGACCTCCACGCTGCGCCAGCGCCTGCGGTGTAGCATGCGTTCGATGCCAACTACGACAGTGGTGGATTGCTCGCCATGCTGGTTGTGCTTGGCCTCGACGGGCACGCAACGCGGCACGACGCCGGGCATCATGCCACAGCGCTGTTTGAGCGGTACGGCGACAACTGCATCGAAATCAATGGTTAACGGCAAGATCCCGAGTGAATTTTTCAGGATAACGCTTCATCAACTTGGCGATGTTTTGTTCAAGGATCGCCTCGAAGTCGTAGTCCATCTCGATGCAATCCTGCTGGATCCCTCGCACGACATGGCTTAGCAGATCCGCTAGCCTTTGCTGCCGCCTGTCGTCCTTGGCTCTGGTTGCTTAGCACCTTTCGGTGCGAGACAACGTCGTCGGGCAGCGCGTCATCGCGATTGTGGAAGAAGGACACTCGCACCACGCCGCCGCTGCGCGGTTCCGGGTTTCGGTGAAGTTCTTCAACGACATGGTGATCCTGAAGCGCGAGACGGGCGGACTGGAGCCGCGCGCCCAGGGCAATGGTGGGGATCATGCCAAGTTGGTCAGCCTGCGGGGCTGAATCATGGCCAGAATGGACAGGAAGCCGGACCTGACGCTGAACGATCTGGCAGATCACCACGGCATCACCATCCACCGCGTCTCTGTCTGGCGTTTCGTGCGCGGCCTTGGCCTTACACTCACCAGTGACCCGCAAGCCCCTTTACGGCCCCGACCCCAACCCTATCGAAACGGCCTTCGCAAAACTCAAGGCCCTGATCCGAAGGGCGGCGGCACGGACTTTTGAAGATCTCTGGCGCGCAGTCGGACATGTCTGCGAGGCCGCTGGGTATGAAACCAATTGGCCGAAATTAAGCTTTTGGCACGGGAGCCCGCCACCGAATACTTCGAACAGGCCATGAATCTGAACGGTAGCGCATTGAGTAAGCTACCGACAATTCTTCTTGCGCAATGCTCTGAAGCGCTCACGTAATTAGTTGGTGGAAGGGTGCGCTTGCTGAGGGTTTCCCACCACAATGCAACCGTTTCCCCTCTGCACAGCCTCCTTTTACCATCAATAGTAATGACGCAGTTTCCAGTGCGTCGGGATATACAACTTGACATTGTGTTAACGCAACCTAAAGTTATATTTGTGATTAATTATTTAACTGGATTGGAGAATCTCTCGATGACGGTATTTACAGGTACTAACGGCGCAGATGTCCTTCCTAGCCTGCCTCAAGCCGCGCTGGCTCTTGGTGACGATCAAATCAATGGCTTGGGCGGTGACGATCTTATGATCGGTTACACAGGTGACGACACGTTCGAGGGCGGCAGCGGCGCCGATTTGAAGATCGGCGGTATTCTTGACATCACCCTTCTAGGACTCGTCACTATTACGGATTCTGGCGATGATACCGCCAGCTATACGACCTCAAGCGCTGGGGTCACGGTTGATCTCTCAGCCGAGGTCGACCTGCTCAACGTTCCGCTGTTGCTGACGACTGTTGATCTGTTCGACGCGGTCCAGGGGTTTGGGGGCGATGCGCAGGGCGACATTCTCGTCGGGATCAACAACCTCGTAGGGTCCGCGCATGTGGACGTGCTGACCGGTAACGAGATCGGCAACGGACTGTTCGGCGGCGCTGGCAACGATATATTGTCGGGGAGAGACGGCGACGATGTCGTGCAAGGTGGCGCGGACGACGACACTCTGTTTGGCGGCGTCGGCAATGACGCAATTTTGGGCGGCACGGGCGACGACTTTGTCAATGCCGGGGTGCACAGCGATACGGTCGACGGCGGTGTGGGCAATGACGACATTATCGGCTCCGGCGGCAATGACTCGGTGATTGGCGGCACGGGTGACGACACGCTGAACGGTGGCGCCGGGGCAGACACCGTGGCGGCTAACATTGGCGACGATACTTACTATTTTGACAACCTCGGCGACGTGATCACCGAAGTGGTTGGCGAAGGCCATGACCGTGTGGCGGCCATAATTGGCGTGTCTCTGGATGTTATGGGCGGTGATATCGAAGATCTCACGCTGATCGGCCTGAATGATATCAACGGCGACGGCAACAACCTTGATAACATCATCACCGGCAATGCCTTTGTGAATTATGTGGCAGGCCTTGGCGGCAACGACACCGTCAACGGCGGTGACGGCAACGACACCGTCAATGGGGGCGCTGGCAACGACAGCGTGCTCGGCGGTCTGGGCGACGATGTGCTGCTCGGCGGCAGTGAAAACGACATCCTCAGCGGCAGTTCGGGTAATGACAACCTGAATGGCGGCGCGAACGATGATACGTTGAACGGCGACGCGGGCAACGACATTTTGGATGGTTCGACCGGCATTGACGTTGTGTCTGGCGGCGCTGGCGATGACACACTTCTCGGCGGCGGTAGTGCGGACACTCTGAATGGTGGTAACAACAACGACATACTGACGGGTGGCGACCGCGGCGATACTTTCATCTTCGTCGGCAGTTTCGGCCAAGACAGCATCACCGACTTTGAGGTATCTTCGGCCACCGAGAGAATTGATCTGTCGGGTGTCGCTGGTATCGTCAGCTTTGCCGACTTGACTGCTAACCACCTCAGCGAGTTGGGCGGCAACTCTATTATAACGGTGGGGGGCAATACGATCACCCTCGAAGGGATTCTGAACGCTCAACTCACGGCAAATGAGTTCCTTTTCTGACCGAGCAAACGGGATAACAGACGCAACCGAATTGAACGCGACGGGCCCGAAAGCACCCGTCGCGCGCATTGTGCAGTTGGACTGATATCAAGCGAAGATCGCGACTTCGCAAAAAAAAACAGACATCTTCTGATGCTGACGATTGCCAGAAGCGAGCCAATGGCGTCGGAGTGCAACTTTGGGTTGATTTTGAAAACAAACTAGAAATTCTTAATCATGGGTGAGCATGTATCAGGCATTCAAGCTGGTTCGGCCGTAGCCCCTATAGCGCGGACGCATTGTCTAGTAGAGCGAAGCTGCATTCGGCGTCACAACTCTCAAGGGCCCGGAGCGTTTTATCCTGAAAGATTTCAGCCTAATTGGAAACTCTTTTGCTGGGGTAGTGGCGATTGGAGCAAGAACGACATCGTCGCATTGTGAAGCTGCGGCGGTGACGGCACTCGCCGTCTTGCGTGGTGCAGGGCGTGGCTGTCCCCTGTGGTGATGGTGGTCGGGTCAGACAGGACAGCGGCCAGCCAATTTGAAATTATTCGTCTTGCGGTAAAACCCCTTCGGCCGCTTCCACATCGTCGCAGCGGTTCGGCTTTGACGCTGAATTTCACGCTTGCAGAGCGGAGGATCGCGCAAAATCTGGCGGATGGCAGCTGGTTTTTTGGCATTTGGCGGATGCTGTTTCGCGGTGGTAAGGCGGCAGAGGTCGTCGAGGGCGGCGCTTATATGGATCAGTTTTTCGGCAACGGTGTCCGGGAGGTGTTGCGTGGCGGTGGTGCGGTCGAAGAACTTTACGGCGGCGCGGGCGGCGATGGCCTTTATGGCGGCGGCGGCGAAGACCTACTGCTGGGGGATAGTGGCAGCGACACGCTTTATGGCGCGGCGGGCAATGACCAGCTTTATGGCGGCTTGGACCGCGATCTGCTGTATGGCGGCGACGCGGGCGATGCCGTGGTCGGGGGTGCGCAGAACGACCGGTTGTTTGGTGACGGCGGCGCGGATTCTTTGTGGGGTGAAGACGGCGATGATCGGCTCAATGGCGGGTTGGGTGTTGATCACGCTGTCGGCGGATCTGGCGATGACCTTTTGAGTGGTGAAGGGGACAATGACAGCCTGTGGGGCGAGGTCGGCAGCGATACGCTGGACGGTGGCGACGGCTCAGACTACCTCTATGGCGGCAACGGCAATGATGCGGTTTATGGCCGCGACGGCGAGGACTATCTGTTCTCGGACAGTGGCGATGGTATTGATCTGCTGAAGGGTGGCACGGGGCTGGATTATGCCTATGTCAATCGCAGCTTTGAGACGCAGGCGATCAGCTTCAGCCTGACAGCCTAGGTGACAATGCTGGATGGCACGATACTGACCTCGATTGAGCGGGTGTTTTTCACCTCGGGTGCGGGGGATGATAAACTTACGGGTGGGCGGTATGAGGATGTGTTGGCGGGCGGGGCTGGCAATGCCACTTTGATCGGTGGCATGGGGGCGGATACGCTGACCGGGGACAGTTGCGCGGATATGTTTGACTTTGTGGCGCGACCGTTGGTGGTCGACAGCATCGGTGATTTCGATGCGGCCGATGATACGATCCGGTTGGATCATCTGATGTTCACCGGCACGGTGTTAGGCACGCTGGCTGCGGCGGCTTTTATTGAGGGCCGCGCTGCGTTGGATAGTAATGATCGCGTGCTCTATGACGTTGCAACGGGGGCGTTGTGGTATGATCGTGTTGGCGCAGGGGCGGCGGTGGCAGCGCCGTTCGCGCAGGTGACGGTCGGGCTTGGTCTGACGGCGGCTGATTTCACCGTGCTCTGAGGTTTGCGCGATCGCGCACAGAAGCCGCGCGCAAAGCGGTCTATGGGGCGGCGATGTTTGCGCCTATCTTTGTTTCAACAGATGGAGGCGAATATGAGCTGGAATCCTTTGCTGGATGCGTCAATTCCGATGGGCGATCAGGTGGATGCGATTGAGGCGCTGATCATTCCGCGTGCGCGGGATTTGGGCGGGTTTGAGGTGCGCAGGGCTTTGCCCTCGGCACAACGGCAGATGGTGGGGCCGTTTATTTTCTTTGACCAGATGGGGCCTGCCGAGTTTTTGACCGGCAAGGGCGTTGATGTGCGCCCGCATCCGCATATTGGGCTCTCGACGGTGACCTATCTTTTGAAAGGCCGGATGCATCACCGCGACTCGCTGGGCACCGATGTGTGGATCGCCCCAGGGGAGGTCAATCTGATGCAGGCGGGGCATGGCATCACCCATTCCGAGCGCACCGATGGCGCTTTGCCACAGACGTTGTTTGGCTTGCAGACCTGGCTGGCGCTGACCAAAGCGCAGGAGGATGCACCACCTGCGTTCCACAATCTGGGCGTCGATGCGTTGCCGTTGCTGGAGGCGGAGGGCAAGTCGGTGCGGTTGATTCTGGGCTCGGCTTGGGGGGCGAAAGTGCCGTTGGATCTGTCGTCGGAGACCTTCTATGCCGATGCGACACTGGCGGCGGGGGCGGCGCTGCCTTTGCCGGATGACCATGAGGATCGCGGGGTTTATGTGCTGCAAGGTGAGGTATCGCAGGGCGGACGGGCCTATGGTGTGGGTTCTATGCTGGTGTTCCGGCCCGGTGATGGCATCTCGGTGAAGGCGGGGGCTGAGGGCGCGCGGATCATGCTGCTGGGGGGGGCTACGATGGACGGGCCGCGCCACATCTGGTGGAACTTTGTCGCCTCGTCGAAGGAACGCATCGAGGCTGCGAAAGAGGCGTGGCGCGCGGGAGACTGGGCGCACGGGCGCTTCCAACTGCCGCCTGCGGACCATGATGAATTCATCCCGGCGCCAGATCATTGAAAAACCTGTCGGAACCTGCTTGACGCCGCTTGGCCCCTTGCGTAATACCCCGGCACGCCTGTGAGAATAGGCGCCTCGGGCAACCGGGGGCAAGGCGGCGGTGGTAGCTCAGTTGGTTAGAGTACCGGCCTGTCACGCCGGGGGTCGCGGGTTCGAGCCCCGTCAACCGCGCCATTTTCCTTCATTCATCCCGCTTCAGCGACATGCGATAGCGGATGTGCCCGTCTGACAGCACATAGCTGTCATAGAGGCTGCGGGCGCGGGCGTTGCCGGCGTCGGTGTGCCAATACAGCCGATGCCAGCCTTTTGCGCGGGCGAGCACAATCAGATCGTCGATCAACGCGCGCCCTATCCCCAGCCCGCGCGCTGCTTCACTGACGAACAGATCCTCAAGATAACAATCGTCGCCCAATACCCAGGTCGAGGCATGGTGGTGGTGCAGCGCAAAGCCAAGCATCGCTCCGTCCTTGCGC
>JBKJTI010000225.1:0-9373 GCA_046590425.1 Cypionkella sp.
GCGGCGGCATCCCGATTGATGTGTTCTACCAGACCGGGCCGGTGCCACCAACCGTCTGGGTGCCCGATCAGGGCGTGCCGACATATCGCGGGCGCGGCTGATTCACCTTCGAAAAAATGTAACATGGTTGTTCTGGCGGGCTGACACGGAGCCGGTGTCATTGAAGTGAGGCGAGATGCAGTTTTCCCAAGCGCAGGCCGACACCTTGAACGCCATTCTGCGCTGGCGGCGGGACGTGCGTCACTTTCGTGCCGATCCCATTCCGGAACCGGTCATCGACCGGCTGAGCGCCGCGATGGATATGGCACCCTCGGTCGGCAATTCCCGTCCATGGAGGGTCTTGCACGTCAAGAACGAAAGCTTGCGTGGACGTGTGCATGACGTGTTCGAAGCCAGCAACCTTGAAGCGGCTGCGGGCTATGATGAAGCGACAAGGGTGGCGTACAGCCAACTGAAACTGGCCGGCCTTCGCGACGCACCATTGCATCTTGCCGTGTTCACCGAGACCGCTCCTGTCGACGGGCGGGGCCTCGGGCGACGTACAATGCCGGAAACGCTGCAGTTTTCCACCGTCATGGCGATCCATACTCTCTGGTTGGTCGCTCGGGCTGAAAACATCGGGATGGGCTGGGTATCGATCCTGAACCCCGCAGCCATCCACGGCCTTTTTAATGCCCCGGACAATTGGGTATTCACTGGCTATCTTTGTCTGGGATATGCGGAATTTACGGACGATCGCCCGCTTCTCCATAGAAACGGCTGGCAAAATGACACTTCGACAAAATGGCAGGAGCGGTGACACACATTGCGGTGGCACATCGAGGTCGCGTCTTGGGGCGGTCTCAAGCGTCGCTTTCGTGCCACCAGACTTCTAGCGGACGCAGCGAGGTATTTAAAAGGCATGCCCTTAGAAAGGCATGCTGCGGAGCATGTTGATCATCGCTACGATTGTGAAGGGAAGCATCTGTTCAAGTGGCCATTTGTGATAATTATCGTTGCCGGACCTGACAGTTGTCGCCTTCGGAAGCGCTTTGGGTGGTGTGCAAGATTGTGCCCATTTCCGGTTTTGAAAGACGTGCGATTAGACGAGCAGTACCGGGGAAAAAATCATCGTGATTCCAAGTCTTCCACATTGCGAATGTCGCCTACCGCGCAGTCTGTCAGTGGGAGAATGGCTGCGCGGTAGACCGGCACTACTGCCGTGAGACTGCGGATCGACCGCGCTTGTCGGCGACCGACCACACGACCGAACCGATGGTCAGCAGCGCGCCGATGATCGGTTCGATGTCGGACGCCTGGACGTACCCTTTCGCGACCAGCGCTGTGCCAGCGACGGTAAGAATTTGGCGGATCAGCGCCAGAAATGCAGGTTTCAGCATGGGGGTCTCCAGTTCATATTTCATTGGTGGTGGTGAGGGTTTCGCCGGGGGACATGGTCAAAAGGCGCTCGGGACGGATGGGATAGGTCCGTGGCCAGCGCGCCCCGAGCAGGCGTGACTTTGCGATGCGGGCGACAGTGACGGCATCTGTCTGATTGCCGCCCAGAACGAAGAAATGCGTTGTGTCTTGGCCGACGGCGAAGCCGACATGGCCCCCTGATCCGCGCTCGAAGATCAGGACTGCCCCGGTGATCGGCTGCACCTCCTGTCCGAACAGCAGCCAGTTTCGCGCCCAATAGGGATTGGTGCCCAAAGCGCCAAGCAGCGGTTCCTTGGGAAGTGCGACGCGAATGCAGGTCTCAACAAAGTCGCCGCACCAAGGGGTCTTCGACGGATCGCCCAGAGAGCGGCCGTCCCGCGTCAGCCAGTCCATCAACCAGCCGCGGTCGCGGGCCTCGTGGCGTCCGAGCGCAGATCTGGCCTCAACGATCCAGGGCAGAGGGCCGAGCGGGGCAACCCCTGCCGGGCGGCCATGTGCGGCCAGGAGATCCTTGACGGCGCGTGCGGTGCGACGGCCCCAGGTGCCATCAATGCTGCCGGGAGAGTGTCCAAGTTGTTCAAGGCCGCGCTGGATCAGGCGGATGGGCTCTTGCGTGTCGGTCGTCATGGTTCGGCTCCTCTTGTCCAGTGTCGGGCACAAAAAAAACCGCCTCGAAGGGCGGGCTTGGATGACGGGGAAATGGGGTTGGTGCGGTTCAGGGTGCGCTGCCAAAGATCTTCAGCTTCAGCGCGATGCCCGCCAGCAACGCCAGGATGACGCCGGTGGTGATCAGGTGAACGCTGGTCTGCACCGCCGTGCGGCGCACGAAGCGGATGCAGTCGAGCAGAGCGCGGAGATCGCGGATGTCGAGGGCGGCCTCCTTCCCGTCGAGGCCCGCATCGGCCAGCGCACGCTTCGCTCCTTCCTCGGCCGCACGGGCCAGCAGTTCCTCAAACTCGGCATCGGGCATACGGACATGGCCGTCTCCAGCACGACGCGGGCTCATGCGGAGAGGATCCCGACTTCGGCAGGTACCGTCACACTGGTCCACACGCTGCTGTCCGTGGGGTTCAGTGCCCACGTCGAATAGACCGGCTTTGGCGCAAGGATCGGGACGGTCACAGCAGGGGCGTCGTGGTTGACCCCGCCCATGCGCAGGAAACCCGCCGCAGCCTGCGGCCCGGCTGTTCCTGCCTGCGCGACTTGCTTCACATGCACGCCAGCGATGGCCGCGACCGCCGCAGGCCCCGTTGGTCCCGTCAGCGAGAAGGATAGCCGCTGCCCGGCCGCGTTGCTGGAAACCCGGGTGCTGACATCCTCGTCCTTCAGGGCATCGATGCTGCCTGCCATCTGGCTGAAGGTGGCGATGGCGTTCGCCGCACGAAGCGCCGCCCGATGGTCGACACGCCATCCAGCACCGCGAAATGCGCGTAGTACCAGGTGCGCGTGCTGCTGGTGCCGTGCAGACCAGTGTTGGCAAAGACGATCAGCACTGGCTTGCCCTTGCCTTGGGTGTTGGCAGCAGTGGCGGAGCTTTGCAAAACGCCATCGACATAGAAGTCGATAGTGATGCTGGCCCCCACCGAAATTCGCACGTCGATCCATTGCGGCTGACCGTTGGCGGCCATGTAGCTCGAGTTGCCTTGCACGGTCGTGTCGCCCCGCGCGATGGCATGATAGCGCTTGGTGCTCGACAGAGGCTGGATCTGCGCAATGCGCACCTGGTTCGCGTCATAGATATCGAGGAAGTTTGCAGTCGCCTCGGTGATGTTCTCTGAATCGGCGTTGGGCGGCACATAGCGAAAGCCGAGCCAGAGATCCCCCACAGGCGGGGCGACGGCAACGGCGAAGGGGACCGCATAGGTGCGCGATCCGATGAAACGGACGCCGTTGATATCAAGGTTCGCGTCGAACCCGCCCGCGACGGTGGTGAGCATCCCGGCGATGCCGGAGACGTCGGTCGGCTGGTGGCCGAGGTGCAGGATGTAGCTCATGGCAGTTCCACTTCGATGTAGAGGTTGGCTTGCGTCCAGGTGCCGCCGCGGCCGCCACCCTGTTCGAGGAAGAGCGCGGCATCGGCGCCAGTGAGATGCTGCCCGCCGCCCCTGTTGATCCAGAGCGACGCACCCGCAACGCTGAGGCCACGATCCCAGCCGATCTCGAGAAAGGCCGCGGCCTCGAAGAAGCGCAGATCGGGATCCAGATAGCCGAGCGCCGTGACCCCCGACGGCACCGGATAGCTGAATTGCGAGGGAAGCGAGCGCAGGGTCCCGCCATCGCCGGGGTTACGCCCTTGGAGTTGTGGATAGAAAGCGGCACTCGCCGCGGCTGTCCATGTGGCGGCACCGCTGACCGGATCGTCGCGCCAGACGCCGTTCTTGCCGATCCAGAGGCGGCCGTTGGTGGGGTCGAGGACGAACATCAGCACGTCGCCTGCGCCGAAGGTGGGCAGACCGGTCAGCTGCTGGGCGAAGGAGGCGGTGTTCGAAGACCAGAGCGCGCCGGTGCCGCGCCAACCGATCGAGCCCAGCGTGATCGGGTTCAGCCCTGTGTTGAATTCCTCGCGCTGCGCGGCCGAAACCACCCCCAGATAGCCGTCGAACGTGGCGGCACCTCCCGGGGCGCAGAGAACCTCCCAGTAACGCCGCCCGTCCGAGGGGAGGATCGCCTTGGCGGTTGGCACCCAACGCTGGTAGTTGCTGCCGCCCGAGGTGTTGATGACGGTCTGGTTGCCGTCCGAAAGCGTATAGCCGGTGGGGCGCCGGGTCATGTCCAGCTGCCAGGCGGTGCCGATATCGACCGGGGGCGCCGCTGCCCCACCTTGGGCTAGGATGGCACCGCGCATCATCAGAAGGCTCATGCGACGGCTCCTGCCAGCGCGCCCTGGATGATCCAGGCATCCGCCCCGCGCTTCACAAGTGCTGCGCCCGACCATTGGCCGTCGAGCGCGACCGATCCGCCTACCACGCCATTCAGCGACACCCCGGCTGCCGCCGCGACGGTCGCGACCCCTGCGCCAATTTGCGTGACGTTGATCAGCGCGCCGGCTTCGAAGGCGACGGTGGCCTCGGCGGGGATCGTCACTGTTACGCCCGAGGAGCCGGTGGTCTCGAGGATGCTGCCCAGATCAACGGCTTCAAGTGTGTGGCTGGTGGCGATCAGCGTGCGGAGGCGCACGATGCCCGGTCGGGGCACCTCGACCCATGTGCCTGCGTTGAAACGCACATGCCGCGCTTCGTCAGTGACCCAGACCTGCCAACCCTCCTGCGGGGTCAGATAGACCCATGCCGCTGCCCCGCCCGAAGTCTGATCCCAGAGCGCCAGCGCATTCGCATTGGCCCCTGCCGCGGCGGGCACGATCAGCATCTGGCCCGCGCTGCCCGTGGCCGGCAGCGGCGTGGTGCGCGACGCGGCGCGCGCCTGCACGAGGGCTGAAAGGCGGCGCAGGTCTTCGCTGAGGCTGGTGCCCCAGTTGCGCTGGCCGGGATCGTAGAAGGCGCGCAGCCCCAATCCCGGCATGATCCGTTCCGGCATGCTCGTCCTCGTTTGTTGTAGTCGTGGTTGGTGCGATGGCGCCCGCGTTGGCCGAGCGGGTCTCGATTAGGTGCCCCAGAGGAAACCCCAGCCGCGGTCCCATCCGGCAGCGAAGGGGGCGGTCAGCCGAAACCAGCGTGCCTCGCGGTCGGTGACCCAGCTGCCCTCGACGAGACGCCGGGACCGGACGCCCAGTTCGATCTCGGCCGTACGATCCGGTGCGCCGAGTTCCGGGATGGCTTCGGGTGCAAGGGACCAGTGGGCGACGCTGCCTGCATCGATCACCACGCCTGCGGGCAGGATGGCCGCGCCGGTATCGGGATCCACCCAGCGCACCTCGATGATGTAGCCGACCCCCGGCTCCGGCCCGATGGACGCGCCGGTATGGTCGACGATCACGGGGCTCGTTTGGGTCAGCCTGTCCCGATGGCTCCAGGTCAGAGCCAGACTGCCGCTGACCAGCGCATCGACATTGGGGGCGTAGCTGCCGTTGCCCTGCACGCGCCCCGGCGGCAGCGGCCGGATGGCACGACGGTCCAGCGTGATGCTGTCTTCCGTCGCCAGCGCAAAGGCCAGCGTGCCGCGCCCAGTCTCCGGCAACAGCCGGGCGGTCAGCATCTCGCCCGCCGCCCAGCTGTCCTCGGTGATCCGCGCCACCTCGTCGAAGAAGATCACCGGCGTGTCCGCGCTGTGCGCGCGCGGGACGGTGTCGAGGCAACCCCGCCCGACGGTGAGGACGGTGGGCGTGATCCCGTCGACACGGACCAGTTCGCCATCGATGCTGGCCAGCGTCCCGATCTCGACCTCACCGATGTCGCGCCAGCTGGTGACCGGGATTACCCGTGCCTCCGGGCTATCAGTCACGTCGACGGCAAGAAGCGCCGTCGGGGCGAAGGCCACCACACCCTCCTGTGCGGGGCCTGTACCGGGATCGATCCAGAGTTCCGCCGCCAGTGCATCGGCGCTGGGGCGTTCGCCGGTGGCAACCATTGCACCCGCATCGGGGTCCTCGGCAAGGCGGCGGTCGGCCTCACTGTGACCAAGTTCGCGGACCAGAAGCCAGTACGGGGCTTCCTCGACCATGCGCCGCGCCAGCGGCCGCGGTGGGGCAGCGACGCCGGTTCCGGTGGGCATGCGTCCACCCGCGATGGCGGTCGCGCCCAACGCAAAGACATCCTCGGCGATCTTCAGCCGGATGCCATTGTCGCGGCCGTCCCCTTGGCCGATCTCAGAAATGCGCATCACTACATCCGCTAGCTCAAGCCGCGCCGAGCGCAGCCGGATCACGTCGCCGGGCCCCAGATCTGCCCCTTCGCGGTTGACGACGATCTCGCCGGTCAGAAGCGGCGCCGACAGCGCGTGCAGGTCGCGTTCGGCCACGCGGGCAGCGAGGCCCTGATAGCGAATGCCGGGATAGTCGAGCGTGGTGGCCAGAACTTCGCCCATGGCCTGGACGCGAGCCGTGTCGGTCACGCTGACTGCGCCGGTGTCATCCGTCCAGGCATCGGTGAAACGGACGGTGACGCTGTTCACCAAATCGGAAGGCGAGCGACGGCCGAGGCGGCCCCAATCCACGACATTGGTCTCGTCGAAGAGCGGCAGGCTGGCGGCGGCGTAGTCGGCCCGGATCAGCTTCAGCTCCCAGAGCCCGGTGCGACGGTCGATGAACAGCGTCGCGTCGATATGATCAAGGACGCTGCCAATGAACTCCTCGATGGAACTGTCCTGCTGCCAGATCAGCGACAGCCCAAAGCCTTCGGTGTAAAGCGCGTCTGCGGCGGTGGTGAAACTTGCCCCGATCTCGACCGAGGAATAGCCAAGGCCCCAGTCCCGGTTGGTCAGGCACTCGCGGATGATATGGGCCGGGTTCATGTCCGGCCCGTTGCCGAAGGCCCCGCGCAGGGAGGCGACCAGCGCCTGCGGATTGCCGGGTGGGATCACCGGAACGCCATCGACCGGCGTGTTGTCGATCTGCGCCGTGTAGGATGTGTCGGCGAGCGAGATGTTGAAGCCAAAAATATCAGCGGGCGGCAGGGTACGGATGATCGCCACTGCCGCCTCGACCGAGGAGACGGGTGCGGGTTCACCATCGGTCACGAAGATGATGATCCGGCGCTTGGACCCGCCGCCTGCAAAAAAGGCGTTTGCCTCGCCAAAGGCGGCGTTGAAGCTGGTGCCGCCATTGGTGACGTTCGAGCGCCCAAGCATCCAGGCCTCGAGCGCGGCATAGTCGTCCGGGCCCACGTTGCGCCGTTCGATGGACCCCGCCACGGCCACGTTCCACAGGACGATCCGGATGTCGTTCGGCCGTTCGGGATCCACGCCGGCGGCGATCTCGCGGATGAGGGCCGCGACGCCTGCCTTCTGGGCCGACATGCGCGTGCCCGACATGGACCCCGAGACGTCGAGGGCGATGTAGATCGCCGCATCCGAGATGTTGGCCTCGGGCACGATGGCCGCCTTCTCGGGATACCACTGCACTGCCCCAGCCTCGCCAGTCAGCACGCGGGTGACGCGCACCGCCCACGCCTTCAGATAGGGATTGATGCCAAGATATACTTGCCGCAGCACGAGGCTGCAGAGGCCGCGGTAGGCGGGGACATCGCCCGCCATGGCTGCTGCCAGGTAGTCATTTGGACCCTGGCCTGGCCCGCCCATCAGCACATCGACATCGCCACGGATGCCGCCCTCGCGGCTTTCGCCGCCGAAAAGGTCGGGCTTGTCGATCCGGATACGCCCGCCGCCAGAACCGGCGTTGCTGGCCCCGGTTGTGGCCTCATAGACATCGACGGATTGCGCGGGGAAACTCAGGGCCTCGGGCAGAACCGTCCAGCGGGTGATGTTGGTGGCCGCGTCGTAGCTGACCGCCTGCAGGGTGATCGTCTGGCTCGACCCGTTGGCGAGAGTAAGGCGATAGTCGCGCCCGATGCGCACGCCAGCGCGAGTGCCGGGGAAGCTGATGGTCGCACCACTGTCGCCTGCCAAAGCCGCGGCGGCGGCCATGCCAGCTACGGTGCCAATACGTGTCTCGACCGCCGCACCGCCGCCCGAGAAACCCCCTCCGGTCGTGACGGACCAGGCGGTGCGGCGGTCGACAAGGATCTCGCGGATGGCATCGACCGGCCCGTGGCAGAGAGCGAGATGCACCCCCAGTGAATAGCGGTAACCGACGGTCTGGGCCTTGCTGCTACCGCCCATCGGCCACCTCCTTTGCCGCCGCCTCTCGCCCTTCGGCCTGCAGGATCACCGGTTCCACCAGCGCATCGCCGGTGGCGCGCAGGGTCCCGACGTCGATGCCGTTGTCGAGGAAGTCCTGCCAGTCGAACCCGTGACGGCGAAACCAAGGCCGCACGCCCGCGAGGCAGTAGCGCGCCGAACGCAGGTCCTGGATGGTCACGCGGGTCACTTCTTGCCGCCTTTCTTCTTGATGGGATCGACCTTGAGGTCCCCGGCCCAGACGACGTTGGGCCCGGTGATCAGCACCGTGCCAAAGACGACCGGGATCGGTCGGCCTTCCTCGGCGGTGGGCAGGGTGAAATCGTCGAGCCCCGCGGCCTGGGGCTTCTCAACCTTGGGCCGCGGGCTCAGCGCGTAGGAAATTGCCGAAAGCACAAGCCCGAGGACGAGCCGCGCAATGAAAGTCCAGACCATGTGTGCTGCTTGCGTTGTGGCCCGGGAGGGGGCGTCAGACGATGGAACCGCCGCCGAAGGGATTGCGGCCGGGGATTTCGGGGAAGCCGCCAAAGTTCGGAAGATTGTCGAACTTGGCGGCACAGGTGGCCGCACGTAGATCGCAGCCCGGGGCGATGTCGGCGACCAAAGGCAGCGGAACACCGGTCTCTGGATCGACCTCGGGTGCTGCAAGCGCAGCTATCAGCTCCGGCATCGGGCGCGACAGGGTCACGCTTTGACCGACATGCGCGGTGATGAACCCAAGCTGCCCGCCGAACCTTAGCACGCCGCCCCGGAACCAGCCATCTGGCTGTCCCGCCGCCTCCGGGATCGTAAGGGCGTTGCCCGAGGCGGCTGTCAAAGTGCCGGTCTGCCAGTTGTACCCGATGTCGAGCCCGCAGCCGCGCCCATAGAGCGCGTGGCGGCAGAGGCGCTGGTACTTTGCCCGCACGCCTGCGCGGCGCAGCGTGCTGAAGACGGATTCGCAGTTGAGAAGTATTCGTACGCCTTCGACTTCGGCGCCGACCACGCGGCCCTTCCAATGCGCGACGGTCTCGCCCAGCACCTGCTCATGGCCGCGGAAAATCGTCAGCGTGACGGGCGTGTTGCCGAGAGGCGCGAGGAACCGCCGCGCAAAGGGATGCGACAGCGGCCAGGTCAATTCCAGTCGGCCACGTTCGATATCGCTCGTTTGCACCACATCGCCATGCGCCACGGCTGCAGCTTCCCAGCTGATCGTCTCGCCGTC
>JBKJTI010000237.1:0-7683 GCA_046590425.1 Cypionkella sp.
ATCAAGCTGAACGATTTCTTCGACGCCAATGGCATCAAGATGGATGATTTCATCCCCGCCACCGTCACAGGCTATGCCGAATGGCCCAAAGGCACGCCGAACTACTGGGCGCTACCCGCTTTCGGTGATGTGGTCGGCTGGACCTACCGCAAGGATTGGTTCGCGCGGCCTGAACTGCAAGCCGAATTCAAAGAGAAATATGGCCACGACCTCGCCCCGCCCGCCACCTTTGACGAGTTGAAGCAGATCGCCGAATTCTTCCAGAACCGCGAGATTGACGGCAAGACCGTCTACGGTGCCTCGATCTACACCGAGCGCGGCTCTGAAGGCATCACCATGGGCGTGATGGATGTGCTGTATTCCTTCGGCTTCAAATACGACAACCCAGAAAAACCCTATGATATGGAAGGCTTTGTGAATTCCGAAAGCGCCGTCAAGGGGCTGGAGTTCTACAAATCGCTCTACGATTGCTGCGTGCCGCCGGGATCGTCCAACGGCTATATGGGTGAAGGCGTCGATGCCTATAAATCCGGCCAGGTCGCGTTGCAGATGAACTTCGCCTTCACCTGGCCCGGCTTTAACACCGATGCCAATGTCGGCGGCGACAAGACCGGCTATTTCGCCAACCCGGCCGGCCCGAACGGCGATAAATTCGCGCAACTGGGCGGCCAAGGCATCTCGGTGGTCGCCGCTTCCGACAAACAAGACGCCGCGCTGACCTATATCAAATGGTTCGCGCAGCCCGAGGTTCAGGCGAAATGGTGGAAACTCGGCGGCTATTCCGCCCTGCGCGCCGTGGTCGAAGATCCCGGTTTCGCCACCAGCCAGCCCTATGCGCAGACCTTCCTCGACAGCATGGCGATCGTGAAGGATTTCTGGGCTGAACCCAGCTATGCGACCCTGATGCAATCGTCGCAAAAGTGGTTCCACGACTATATAGTCGCCGGAAATGGCACCGCGAAAGAGGCGCTGGATGGTCTGGTTGCCGATTGGCACGCGACCTTCGAGGAAGAAGGCAAATACTAGCCAAACACCCCCCGCTGTTAAAAGCGTGGGGTCCGCGCGAGGCTCTTGAGGGCCAACAGAGCCTCGCGCTTGATGCTTAAAGCGGTCCTCAGGAAAGCCAATCCCATGCCCGATCCCTTCCAGCGCGTCGCAGCCGCCACGCCGCCGAAACTTGCGCACCAAATCCGCGGTCTCTCTGACCGCACCATCGCGTGGCTGTTCGTCGGCCCCACCATTTTCCTGCTGCTCGCCGTCAACATCTTCCCACTGATCTGGACCATCCGCCTGTCATTAACCAACTTCCGAACCAACCGCCCGAACAACGCGGTGGAATGGGTGGGCATCGAGAATTACCGCAAAATCCTGACCAACCCCGACACTTGGGCGTCCTTGCAAGCCACAGCACACTTCCTCGTCTGGACCATCACGCTGCAAGTTTTGATTGGCTTTACCCTCGCTTACCTGATCAACAAAAAGTTCCGCAGCAATGATCTGTGGACGACTTTGATCGTGCTGCCGATGATGCTGTCCCCCGCCGTAGTCGGCAACTTCTGGACCTTCCTCTATCAGCCGCAAATCGGATTGTTCAACTATTTCATTGCCTTCCTGACAGGCGCAGGCCCCGCCTCTTTCAGCATGATCGGCGAAGTCGCCTTAGCACCTTGGGCCATCGTCATCGTCGACACTTGGATGTGGACGCCCTTCGTCATGCTGATCTGCCTTGCTGGCCTACGCTCGATCCCGCCGAGCATCTACGAAGCCGCCGAATGTGATCGCGCCAGCAAATGGCGGCAATTCTGGACCATCACCTTGCCAATGGCCCTGCCCTTCCTGATGCTCGCCGTGCTGTTCCGGGGCATCGAGAACTTCAAAATGTTCGACCTCGTGGTGCAACTGACAGGCGGCGGCCCCGGTGCCACCACGCAATTGACCTCGATTGATCTGAAGCGCGAAGCCTTCGAGAAATGGCGCACCGGCTATGCCTCGGCCTATGCGGTGATCCTGTTTGTCACCGTCTTCGGCCTCGCGTCGATCTACGTCAAAGCCCTGAACAAGGTGAAAGACAGATGAGCTATTCCATCACAGAACCCTCATCCCGCCAGAAATGGATCGCCGGTGGCTTAGTCATAGCCTACGCCATCCTCACCCTGCTGCCCCTCGCATGGATCATCGCCACCGGTTTCAAAACCCCCGCCGACGCCATCGCCTACCCGCCCAAAGTGCTGTTCACGCCCTCGCTGGAAGGCTACGTCAACCTGTTCACCAGCCGCTCTCGCATCACACCCGAAGACCTCGCTGCCCTCGGGCCACCGACCACATGGTATGACGCCATCGTGCGGAAATATGACATGGTCATTACCGGCGCCTCCCGCTACGGTGAGCGGTTCCTGAACTCGGTGATCATCGGTTTCGGCTCCACCTTCCTGTCGGTTTTCCTTGGCACCATCGCCGCTTACGCCTTCAGCCGCTTCAAAGTGCCGCTGAAAGATGACCTTTTGTTCTTCATCCTTTCCACCCGGATGATGCCCCCCATCGCCGTCGCGATCCCGATTTTCCTGATGTATCGCCAGCTTGGCCTATCCGACACCCACCTCGGCATGATCCTGCT
Source organism: Cypionkella sp. (assembly GCA_046590425.1). Lineage (GTDB taxonomy): Bacteria > Pseudomonadota > Alphaproteobacteria > Rhodobacterales > Rhodobacteraceae > Cypionkella. The sequence goes on from JBKJTI010000237.1 coordinate 2,615, forward strand.
TTACACGGCGGTGAACCTGTCGCTCTCAGTCTGGCTGCTGAAAGGTTTCATCGACGAAATCCCCATCGAATACGAAGAAGCCGCCCTGATCGACGGCTACACCCGCTTCCAGGCCTTCTACAAAGTTGTTCTCCCACAAGCCGCCACCGGCATCGCCTCCACCGCGATCTTCTGCCTGATCTTCGCGTGGAACGAATACGCCTTCGCGGTGCTGCTTACGAGCGGCACCGCCCAAACCGCCCCGCCCTTCATCCCCACCATCATCGGCGCTGGCGGCAAAGACTGGCCCGCCGTCGCCGCAGGGGCAACGCTGTTCCTGCTGCCAATCATGGTCTTCACCATCCTGCTGCGCAAACACCTGCTGCGCGGCATCACCTTCGGGGCGGTACGCAAATGAAAAACTTTCTCAACGGCATCCTGCACTTCCGCCGTGGCCCGTGGGAGATGCTCGCCACCATCCTGATCGCCCTCGGCGTCTTCATGCTGATGCAGCCCTTCGCCTTGATCTTGTTCACCTATTCTTTCGTGGTGACGCTTATCGGCACGGTGATGTTCATCATCACCAGCCATTTCCCGGAGTAGCCGATGGCCCAGATCTTCATCAAAAGCCTGCGCAAAGAATTCGGCGCGTTCACCGCGGTGCAATCCTCCAGCTTTACCATCGAGGACGGCGAGTTTTTCATGCTGCTCGGCCCCTCGGGCTGCGGTAAAACCACCACCCTCAGGATGATCGCAGGGCTGGAATTGCCGACAGCGGGTGAGATTTTCATCGACGGGGCCGAGGTTTCCCAAAAGCCCGCCAGCCAGCGCGACATCGCCTTCGTGTTCCAGATGTTCGCGCTCTATCCCCATATGAACGTTCGGAAAAACATCTCTTACCCGCTGGTCAGCCAAGGCATGAAGCGCGACCTCGTGCGCGCCAAAGTCAACGAAGTCGCCGAGATTCTGGGTATCACCGCGATCCTCGAAAAGCCCGTCGGTGGCCTGTCCGGCGGCGACCGCCAACGCGTCGCCCTTGGCCGTGCCATCGTCCGCGACCCCGCCTGTTTTCTGATGGACGAACCCTTGGGCGCTTTGGATGCCGAATTCCGCGAACATATGGCGCTGGAACTGCGCGCCCTGCACGACCGCATGCGCGCCACCACGGTTTACGTCACGCATGACCAGTTGGAAGCCATGCAGATGGGCGACAAAATTGTGGTAATGAACCATGGCGTGGTCGAGCAATTCGGCCGCCCGCAGGACATCTACGACTGGCCCGCCACCACCTTCGTCGCCCGCTTCATCGGCTCCCCTGCAATGAACCTACTGAACTTTGACGGCATGGTCGGCAATGGCAGCACCCAAGTCTCCCTCACCAGTGCCACCATCCAGATCCCCCCGATGATCAGCGGCGCAAGTGGCCCCCTCACCCTCGGCGTACGCCCCGAACACATCCGGCTTGACGACGCAGCCCCGCTCAGAGCCCGCATCAAAGCCGCCGAATACTTGGGCACCACCCAGATCATCACGCTCGACACCCCGCATGGCCCGGTCAAAGCCCGCATCGCCTCAGACCAGCCCGCCACCATCGGCGACACCACCGGGCTGGCCTTCGACGCCCGCTCAATCTCACTGTTCGACCCCTCTGGCCACGCGCTGATCTCTGAGCCCAATCAAAAGGTTCTGTCCCATGGCTGAAGTGACCTTGAACAGCGTCAGCAAATCCTACGGCCCCCAAACCGCCCTCAGCGGCGTCAGCATGACCATTCCCGACGGTGCCTTCGTGGTCCTGCTCGGCCCCACCGGAGCAGGCAAAACCACCACCCTGCGCCTCGTTTCCGGCCTCGATACCCCCACCACAGGCGAGATCCAGATCGGCGGTCAAACCACCAAAGGCCTCACCCCCGCCCAGCGCAATGTCGCGATGGTGTTCCAGCAATACTCGCTTTACCCGCACCTGACCGTGCGCGAAAACATGGAATTTCCGCTGAAATCCCCCCTGCTGCGCACCCCGAAGGCCGAAATCATCCGCAAAGTCGCCGAAGTCGCGGAAATCCTGCAAATCTCCCACAAGCTCGACAACAAGGCGACCGCGCTGTCTGGTGGCGAGATGCAACGCGTCTCCATCGGGCGCGCCTTGGTCCGCAACCCCGCCGTCTACCTGATGGATGAACCCCTGTCGTCCCTAGATGCCAAACTCCGCGCCGATCTGCGCGTTGAACTCAAGAACATCCAGTCAAACCTCGGTGCCACCTTCCTTTATGTCACCCACGACCAGATCGAGGCGATGACCATGGCCACCCATGTCGGCGTGCTGGATCATGGCAAACTCGTGCAATTCGGCACCCCGCGCGAGATTTACGAAGCCCCGGTCAGCATCTATGCCGCAGGTCGATTGGGTCAGCCGCATATCAACATCCTGCCCGCCGATATCTTCGGCCCCGCCCCCATAAATGCCACACATATCGGCCTGCGCCCCGAACAAATCCAACAAGGCGAAGGCCAAGACGCCCTCGTCAAACGCCTCGAACATTTGGGTGATCAAACCCGCCTGCACCTGTCGTTCAAGAACCACGAGCTGACCACGGTGACCGAGGCCCACACCCAATTGCGCAGTGGCGATATCCTGAAAATCCAGCCGCAGCGCCCGTTTTATTTCGACGCCACCGGCACCCGTATTGTTTAAGGAGACCACGATGACCCAATTCATGAACAAGCGCGAAAACATCGTGACCGAGGCGATTGACGGCCTGCTGATGGCCTCGGGCGGGCGGTTGATCCGGCTCGACGGCTACCCGCATATCCGCGTCGTGCTGCGCGCCGATTGGGACAAATCCCGCGTCGCCCTCGTCTCAGGCGGCGGGTCCGGGCATGAGCCCGCCCATGCCGGTTTTGTCGGCCCCGGTATGCTGACCGCCGCCGTCTGCGGTGACGTGTTCGCCAGCCCGTCGGTCGATGCGGTTCTGGCAGGCATCCTCGCTGTCACCGGCTCCGCAGGCTGCCTGCTGATCGTCAAGAACTACACCGGCGATCGTCTCAACTTCGGCCTCGCGGCGGAGCGCGCCCGCGCCTTTGGCCTGAAGGTCAGCATGGTGATCGTCGATGACGACATCGCTTTGCCCAATCTGCCGCAATCGCGCGGCCTTGCCGGAACCCTGTTCGTGCACAAGATCGCGGGCCATCTGGCCGAGAACGGTCATGATCTGGCCGCCGTCACCGAAGCCGCCGAATGGGTGATTGCCGGGGCGAAATCTATCGGCATGTCACTGGATACCTGCACCGTCCCCGGATCGCATAAGGAAAACCGCATCGCCCCCGGCATGGCCGAGTTGGGCTTGGGCATCCACGGTGAGCCGGGCGTGGAACAAGTTGACTTCACCAGTGCAGCCCATGCGATGGCGGCCATGATCGATAAGCTGGCCACTGCGCAAAACGCTGGCCCGTATGTTGCCTTGTTGAACAACCTTGGCGGCGCATCGGTGCTGGAAATGTCGGTGCTGGCCTACGAACTCCTCCGCTCTCCGCTTGGGGCCAAAATCAAATACATCATCGGCCCTGCCGCGATGATGACCTCGCTGGATATGCGCGGCGTCTCGATCTCACTCCTCCCACTCACCTCCCAAATCGAAACCGCCCTGACCGCCCCCGTCCCGCTCTCCGCATGGCCCGGTTGTCAACCGAACACCCCCGTCAAAACCAAAGCCCTGCCCGATGGCCTAGCGCCAATCCGCCCGATTCCATCCCAACACAAACCCACTAAGAATTTCCTGATCCAATGCTGTCAGATCATGATTTCCTTGGAATCTGACCTCAACGCGCTGGATGCCAAATCCGGCGACGGCGACACAGGATCCACCCTCGCAGGCGCTGCCCACGCTCTGATCGACGCCGTCGATCAGCTGCCACTGTCCGATCACACCCAGCTCTACCGCGCCATCGGATTGGAACTCAGTCAAACCATGGGCGGCTCCTCCGGCGTGCTGCTGGCGATCTTCTTCGCCGCCGCTGGCGATGCCGCGTCTTCCGGCCTGACCATGCGCGACGCCCTGCGCGCGGGGCTGGACCGGATGCAGGAAATCGGCGGCGCAAAACTCGGCGACCGCACCATGATCGACGCGCTGCAACCCGCTCTTGACGCGCTGGATGATGGCCTGCCAGCCGCCGCAGAAGCCGCCCGCAAAGGGGCCAACCACACCGCCACCATGCTGACCGCGAAAGCGGGCCGCGCCGCCTATATCAACGCAGGCAATCTCAGCGGCCATATCGACCCCGGTGCCGAGGCCGTGGCGCGACTGTTTGAAGCACTCTGCGTAAGTTGATGTGAATCAACGCGGCGCGCTCTATGTTCTGGCGAAGGGGTGCGATCACCGCCCCCGCTTGCCAGCCCTGACAGGAGCCGCCCCGATGAAAGCCGCCGGAACAAAAACAGCCCTTCTCGCCCTCGCCCTGCTTGTCGCCACCCCCGCCCTCGCCGAGGGTGACGCGGGCAAAGGCGAAAAGCTGTTCAACCGCTGCAAAGCCTGCCATTCGATCATCGCAGCAGACGGCACCAAGCTGCAAGTGGGCGGAAAAACCGGCCCCAATCTGTTCGGCGTCATCGGCCGCCCGATCGGCGGCGTCGCAGATTTCAAATACGGCACCGGCCTTTTGGCACTGAACGCCAAAGGCGATGTCTGGGATGAAGCCAAACTCGCCGCCTACATCACCAACCCCACCCCTTGGGTGAAAGAGGAATCCGGCGATACCACGCTCACCGCCAAAATGGCCTTCAAAATGGCCAGCGGAGCCGAGGATATGGCGGCCTATCTCGCGACGATGAAGTAAGGGCGGCAGCAGGGCGCTGAAGCTGTGGATTTATCGGCCTCAAACCCGCACCGCCCCCCTATAACGCTTGCAGAATCCTGCCATTCCGCCTAAAGACGCCAACGATTGCAGGGTCGGGCACAAGCCTCGGCCCTGTCCTCATTGCAGCCAAGACCGGCGGAGCCAACCGCATGGCCAGTGACATATCGAAAAAAGGACCCAAACTACATGAACTCCAAAGCTATGGACGAATTTGAAGCTCTCTTGAAAGAAAGCTTCGAAAT
>JBKJTI010000317.1:0-6989 GCA_046590425.1 Cypionkella sp.
TTGGTTTCGGGGTTTTTCTTTGGACCGGAGGGTCTTCGCCATGACCAAAGACTGGAAAACGCGCACCAAACTGGTGCATGAGGGTTCGCGCCGCAGCCAATATGGCGAGATGGCCGAGGCGATCTACCTCACCCAAGGCTTCGTTTACCCCACCGCCGAATCCGCCGAGGAACGCTTCATCAAAGCGGGGAGCGACGAATTCATCTACGCCCGCTACGGCAATCCCACCACCCGGATGTTTGAAGAACGCATCGCCGCACTGGAAGGCACCGAAGACGCCTTCGCCACCGCTTCCGGCATGGCTGCCGTCAACGGCGCGCTGGTGTCGATGCTGCGCGCGGGCGATCATGTCGTGTCGTCGCGCGCGCTGTTCGGCTCATGCCTTTACATCCTTGAAGAGGTGCTGTCCCGCTACGCCGTCAACGTCAGCTTCGTCGATGGCGCAGACCTCGATCAATGGCGCGCAGCCTGCACCCCCGCCACCAAGGCGGTGTTTTTCGAGTCGATGTCCAATCCCACACTGGAGTTGGTCGACATCACCGAAGTCTCAAAAATCGCCCACGCGGTCGGCGCGTTGGTGATCGTTGACAACGTCTTCGCAACGCCCGTCTTCTCGCGGGCAGTCGAGCAGGGCGCAGATGTGGTCGTCTACTCCACCACCAAACACATCGACGGCCAAGGCCGGGCCTTGGGCGGCGTGATCTGCGGCACCAAAGACTTCATCCGCAAGGTGGCCGAGCCTTACCTGAAACACACCGGGGCTGCGATGAGTCCCTTCACCGCCTGGATCATGCTGAACGGCATGGCCACTTTGGATTTGCGCTGCCGCGCGATGGCAGACTCTGCGCTAAAAATCGCCGAAGTGCTGTCAACCGATGATCGCATCTCAAAGGTGATCTTCCCTGCACTCACGTCCCACCCGCAACATCAGCTTGCGATGGCACAGATGGGCTCCGGTGGCACACTTGTGACGTTTGACATCAAAGGCGGCAAAGAAGCTGCGTTCAAATTCTGCAATGCGCTGGAAATCATCAAGATTTCCAACAACCTGGGCGATGCCAAATCCATCGCCACCCATCCCGCCACCACCACCCATCAACGCCTGCCACAGCCACAAAAGGACGCTCTGGGCATCACTCCCGGCCTGATCCGGCTGTCGGTTGGGCTAGAGGACGTGGATGATCTGATCAGCGATCTGCACAACGCCCTATCGGCGATCTGACCCATTCGGGGGGCAGAACACTGCCCCCCGACCCCCCCAAGCCGCGATAATCTGCCCTGACTGTCAATCCAATCTCGCCTTTCGCGCGTATTGGTTCGGACAGGCTTGGGAAAATGGGAAAAATCTCCTATATCTTGACTCTGCGACCAATCTGGGGAGCGCTGCCATGAACATTCACATGATCGGCCTTGAAGAAAAATCGGGCCTTGATCAACGCCCCGGCCGAGCCGAGGCCGAGGCCGCTTTGGCCACCCTGCGCGCTTGGGCGCAGCGGGCCTCTGATGCCGAGATCGCGGGCCTTGCGCCTGGCGCAGGCGCGCTGGTGGGCGAAACCTATCCGGTTTTGTCGCGCGAATATCCAGCCGATTTCGCGGTGACCGAGGCTTATAAAGACTCGATGCCCGATCTGCAAAACGGCCCCGCCAGCCTGATCGTCGGTGCGAAACAGGTGATCCAGCATGTCGGGATTTCCAATTTCCGCCTGCCGATCCGCTACCGTACGCGGGACAACGGCCCCTTGACGCTGGAAACCTCGGTGACCGGCACCGTGTCGCTGGAGGCCGAGAAAAAAGGCATCAACATGAGCCGCATCATGCGCTCGTTCTATGCACATTCCGAGCGCGATTTCTCGTATCAGGTGATCGAACACGCGCTGGAAGATTACCTGAAAGATCTGGGCAGCTTCGACGCCCGCATCCAGATGCGGTTTTCCTTTCCGGTGAAGGTGGAGTCCTTGCGCTCTGGCCTGTCCGGCTGGCAGTATTATGATATCGCTCTGGAACTGGTCGATAAAGCTGGGGTGCGCAAGCGCCTGATGCACCTTGATTTCGTCTATTCCAGCACCTGCCCGTGCAGCTTGGAATTGTCCGAACACGCCCGCCAAACCCGTGGGCAGATGGCAACACCGCACTCGCAACGCTCTGTCGCCCGGATTTCGGTGGAACTTGTGGGCGACAAATGCCTGTGGTTTGAAGACCTGATCGACCTCGCCCGCAAAGCGGTGCCAACCGAGACGCAAGTGATGGTAAAACGCGAGGACGAGCAAGCCTTTGCCGAGTTGAACGCCGCCAACCCGATCTTCGTCGAGGACGCCGCGCGCAGCTTCTGCCAAGCGCTGCAGCAAGACAATCGCATCGGCGACTTCCGCATTGTCGCCAGCCATCAGGAGTCCTTGCACAGCCACGACGCCGTGTCGGTGCTGACCGAGGGCGCGACCTTTGCCGCTGACAGTCTGGACCCGAAGCTGTTCGCGAGTTTGTATCACGTCGGATAACCAACGATGGGTGCAAGCACGCATCCTACGAAGCAAAAACCGATGCCGCAAACTGGAGAACCCGGTTTGCGGCATTGGTGTTTTCAAAGATGAGTATTTTCAAAAGAGCAAATCCTAAGCCGTTGCGCTCTTAGATCATCCTCTGTCCTCAAATATCCGCGCCGGAGGCATCAACATCTCCACCCGCGCGCGGGCGAAAAAAGTTAAAATTCCGTAAACGCCTACCCCGTAACCCATTGAATTTCCACGCGCGCACCCTCTGTCCACGCGTGGACACGCCTCCATCATTCCCAGCAAGACACCAAAACCGTCATCCCCAACCCCGCCGCATTCAAAGCGTCGGGGCTCGCCAAATCGCTAGAAGTGGCCGGACTGACAACCACCCCCGCTGCTGTCAAAGCCTGCCCGATCACCCCGGCTTGCACAGCAAAAGCCACCCCATCCGGCAGCAATTTCGCCCCCTTCACCGCAGGCGGCAGCAGCATCCCCAGCACCGCCCCGGTGCCGTCCAGAACCGGCCCGCCCGCATCACCCGGCAGCACCGGAGCCGCCAGCCGCGACAACCCCGCCTCGCCGTTCAATCCCTTCTCCTCCTCAAGCGTGCCAAAGGTCAGCACCGGGGCGGGCAGTTTATCTTCGTAAGAATACCCCGCCACTGCCACTTCCGACCCGAGCCGAACCGCCCCAGCCGCAAACCGCGCGAAAGCCTGCGCGGCCAGTGGGGTGATCGGCTGCAAGATCGCAACCCCGGTGACCTGATCCTGCGCCACCACCCGCGCTTCGGTCGCGTGATCAATCGTCACCCGGCCACATTGCGCGACAGCCTCTACCGTGGTCACCACAGTCCCCGGCGCATCGACAAAGAACCCCGAGCGCGACAGTTTCGGCAGCTTCACTTCCATCCCCGCCAGCAACCCCGACCGCGTAGCCGCATCCATCGGTACCAAGCCGGGGTCGAGCGCCTTGTCACCCACACCCCGGAAGCTCGATTTCAACGCGGGCAAGATCCGGCTCATCCGTTCGGCATCGACCGGGTTCCACACCACCAAATAGCCCTTCACCATGCTATCTTTCACTTCGGCATAGGCATAGCTTTGCACGGTGCTCGATGCCGCATTGATGGCGAAGCTTTTCGCAGATTTGCTGCGTTCGCCCTCGGCAGGCACCACTTCCAAGGTTTGCAGAATATCATACAGGCCCGACAGGCTGTCCTGATTGCCGGGTTCGGAAATCAGGATCACCTTCAAACCCGAACCGGCTTTTTCATTATAATGCACGAAGGGCGGCTCGTAATGATCGAACTGCACCAAGGCCAACGGAAGAGTAATCTCGATCCCTGCTTCAGGTTCGGACACCGAGGCAAAGCCAAACTCTGCCTGATCAGTTTGATAATTCCCCACCAACGTCGCGCGCTGTTTGGTGGTCAACACCCCGGTTGCTTCAAAGCCATTGGCCTCTTGCCATGCCGCCATCGAATTTCGGGTGCCTGGACCAAAAGCACCATCAATGCCGCCCTCGTAAAAGCCGTACCACGCCATCGCCGTTTGCAGCGCCTTTCGGCCATCGGCATCCAATTCCGCCTCCGAAGCTTTTGCCTCACGCACGGTTTCCTCGGCGGGCATCACTTCGATCACCGGAGCCTCCGCCTCCACAGCCGGATCAACCAGTACCGGGTCAACCTGCGGCTGGCCAGCAATCGCACCCACCGGCCAGAATTGTTGGCGATGCGTGCCACCATCGGCTACAAAGCTGTCGCGCGGGATCGCGCCGTCGCTGCGCAGATCGGCCAAAGCGCCAGCGGCGGCTTCCGGTGCGTAGGGGCCAAGCACGATTGCATACCAGCCCGAGGAAAGCTGGTATCCCGCCACATTCGGAAACGCGGTGGCATAGTCGCGGGCGCGGCCCTCGGCCTCGGCCAAGCTCGGCTGCGCTTCCACCTGCACCCAAGCCTGTTCTTGCGCCATCACCATCGGGCTGAACCCAAGCATCGCCAGCAGCGCCACCAAAACCATCCGAAGTCTCATAGAACCGTCCAATCTCGTTTTTCGCAAAGCTGACACATTTCGGCGAACCTAGCAGAGCATTCCCCGGATGCACGCGCTTTCGCCCGCACAGCAAGCCCTGCATTGACCCTTGGCTGCCTCTTGCCTATGCAGTGGCAACATTTCAAGAGGTCCGTCATGGCTGATGCCCCCAAAGCCCCCCGCAGCTTTCAGGAAATCATCCTGCGCTTGCAGAATTATTGGGCAGCGCAGGGCTGCGCGGTGCTGCAACCCTACGACATGGAGGTCGGCGCTGGCACCTTCCACCCGGCCACTACCCTGCGTTCATTGGGTTCAAAGCCTTGGGCCGCTGCTTATGTGCAACCCTCGCGCCGCCCAACTGACGGTCGGTATGGCGAGAACCCGAACCGCCTGCAGCACTATTATCAATATCAGGTGATCATCAAACCTTCGCCGCCCGATCTGCAAGACCTTTACCTTGGGTCACTCAAAGCCATCGGCATTGATGCGTCTTTACACGACATCCGCTTTGTCGAGGATGATTGGGAATCCCCCACCCTCGGCGCTTGGGGCTTGGGCTGGGAGATTTGGTGCGACGGCATGGAAGTGTCGCAGTTCACCTATTTCCAGCAGGTCGGCGGCCATGATTGCCGCCCCGTTTCCGGCGAACTGACCTACGGACTTGAACGTCTCGCGATGTATGTTCTCGGCGTCGATCACGTCATGGACATGCCGTTCAACGACTCACAATCACCGATCCCGCTGACCTATGGCGATATCTTCCGCCAGACCGAGGAAGAATACTCCCGCCACAACTTCGACGGCGCCGATACCGCGCAACTGCTGCGGCATTTTGAGGATGCCGAGGCCGAATGCCAGCGCCTGCTGGATTTCCCGCCGATTGACCCGAAATCCGGCAAAACCATCATCATGGCCCACCCGGCCTATGACCAGACCATCAAGGCCAGCCATCTGTTCAACCTGCTCGACGCGCGCGGCGTGATTTCCGTCACCGAGCGCCAAGCCTATATCGGCCGCGTCCGCGCGCTGGCGAAGAAATGCGCCGACGCCTTCCGGCTGACTCCGGCAGGCCAAGATGCAGAGGTTGCACTGTGAATGGAAAATACGTCGCAGGTTTCATCGTGATCACCGCCGCCATCGCAGGCATCGCCATGTATTGGAAGCTGCAAGAGAGCACCCACTACACCCCGGCGAGCTTCCAGAAGGGTGCCGAGATCGAACTTACCCTGATCGAATCCGGGCAACCCGAGCCCATCCTTGTCGATCAGATCGAAGGCATCACGGCGGAAGCCTCGCCCTTGGGCTACCGCGCCTGTTTCCACACACCACTGTCGCAAGCCATGCTGACCGAAACCTATAAGGTCTACGAAAAGCCCACCCCGCTGATCGCGCCGTCATGGTTTGGCTGCTTTGACGCCGATGCGATTGGTGAGGCGCTGGAAAAGGGCGATGCCATTGCCTTTCTGTCTAAGGCCAATGTGAGCCCGGTCGATCCCACCAAGCCAGCCGCCCCCGAAATCGACCGTGTCGTCGCGGTTTTCCCCGATGGCCGCGCCTATGCGTGGCACCAGCTTTCTCCTGTAGCGGAGCAATAAATGTCCGACCTGCTGATCGAACTCTTCTCCGAGGAAATCCCCGCCCGGATGCAAGCCCGCGCCCGTGACGATCTGAAATCCATCATGACCAATGGCTTGGTCGAGGCTGGCCTGACCTACGCCTCGGCAGGCGCGTTTTCCACGCCGCGCCGTCTGGTGCTGTCGATCGAAGGGCTTTCCGCCGAAAGCAAACCCGTCCGTGAAGAACGCAAGGGGCCGAGCGCCAGCGCGCCTCCGGCCGCGATTGAAGGTTTTTTGCGCTCCACTGGCCTGACGCTGGATCAGTTGGAACGCCGTGCCGATAAGAAGGGCGAAACGCTTTACGCCGTGGTCGAAAAGCCGGGCCGCGCTGCCAGCGCAATCATCGCGGAGGTGCTGGAAAACACCATCCGCACGTTCCCATGGCCAAAATCCATGCGCTGGGGGTCCGGCAACCTGCGCTGGGTCCGCCCGCTGCACTCCATCCTCTGCCTGCTTTCGGATGAGGCGGGCGGCGAAGTCGTCGCCCTGAACATCGACGGCATCCAATCCTCCAACACCACTGCAGGCCACCGCTTCCTAGCCCCGGCCCGCTTCCCCGTCACCGGGTTCGACGACTATGTAATTAAACTCAAACGCGCCCATGTGGTGCTGGATTCTGCCGAGCGTGAAGCCGCGATTTGGCAAGGCGCGCAAAACCTCGCCTTCGCTGCCGGGATGGAAGTGGTTGAAGACAAAGGCCTTCTGGCCGAGGTCGCAGGCCTTGTCGAGTGGCCTGTGCCGCTGATGGGTCGCATCGCCGATGCTTTCCTTGGCCTGCCGCCCGAGGTTTTGCAAACCTCTATGAAAGAACACCAGAAGTTCTTCTCGGTGCGCAATCCGAAAACGGGCCGGAT
>JBKJTI010000328.1:0-9867 GCA_046590425.1 Cypionkella sp.
ACTCGATGGCCTCACCCCAACCCAAAAAGGAATATGAACCATGCCCACCCTCACGCAGGCACCGTCGCAAGGCGATGTCGTCAAATTCCAGATCGACCCGAACTACACCAACGAGGCCATCACTCTCCTCCTCGGCACGAACTACAAGTCGGGGTCCGTTCTGGGCAAGATCACCGCCAGCGGCAAATACAAGCTGGCTACCGCTGCTGGGGCGGATGGCGCGCAAATCGCCGCCGCCGTTCTGTTGAACCCGGTCGATGCAACCCTCGCCGATGCCACCGGCCTCATCCTGGCGCGGGGCCCGGCCATCGTGTCCAAAGCCGCGCTGGTGTTTGACGTCTCGGTCAACACCGTCCCCCTGACCGCCACCATGCATGCCGAGTTGACCGCCGTCGGCATCGTGCCGCGCACCAGCGCCTGATCCGCAAAGCCTGTCCAACGTCGACGCCGGATTTGCCCGTCGCAGCGCCCGATCCCACCCCCAAAACCCCCGGAGAAAACCATGAACGCCATCATTCGCAACCCGTTCGATGCGGGCGGCTATTCGCTTGCCGAGATGACCCAAGCCATCAACATCCTGCCCAACCTTTACACCCGTCTGGGAGAAATCGGCCTTTTCAGCTTCGAAGGCATCACCCAGCGGTCGGTCATCATCGAACAATTCGATGGCGCGCTGAACGTTCTGCCCTCAGTGCCCTTGGGCGCTCCCGCCACGGTCGCCACCCGGCAAGGCCGCTCGATGCGCTCGTTCGGGCTACCGTGGATCCCGCATGATGACGTGATCCTCGCATCGGACATTCAGGGCGTGCCTGCGTTCGGTGGCAGCGAGAACGAGCAGCTTGCCACGGTGATGATGCGCAAGCTGACCCTGATGCGCCGCAAACACGCCCAGACCCGCGAATACATGGAGATGAACGCGCTCCGCGGCATCGTGAAAGACGGCGCTGGCACCACGCTTTACAACTACTTCACCGAATTTGGCCTCGCACAAATCTCGGTCGATTTCCTGCTCGGCACCGCCACCACCCTCGTGCAGGCCAAGGTCCGCGATGCGATCCGGTCCGTGGAAGACAACCTCTTGGGCGAGTCGATGATCAGCGTCTACGCGCTTGTCAGCCCGGAATTCTTCGACAAGCTGATCGGCCATGCCCTGACGCAGGATGCCTACAAGTTCTACTCGGCCATGGGCGCGCAACCCTTGCGCCAAGATGTGCGGCGGTCCTTTCCCTTCGCGGGCATCCTCTTTGAGGAGTATCGCGGCACCGTCACCCTCTCGACCGGGGTGGCAGAGCGCCTGATCCCTGCAGGCGAGGGCATCGCCTTCCCGATCGGCACCATTGACACCTTCACCACCTACGGCGGCCCGGCGAACCAGATCAGCCTCGCTAACACCATTGGCCTGCCGCTCTATGCCCGGCAGCTGATGGACGACAAGGATCGCTGGATCAACATCCTGACCGAAGCCTCGATCCTGCCGGTCAACAAGCGGCCGCGCACCGCGATCCGCCTGTTCAGTTCCAACTGATTGGGGCCAGCGACATGAACGCCTTCGCCACCGCCATGAACGTGATATTCGCCGATGCCAACATGGCGGTGGATGCCATCTGGTTTACGGGCGGAACCGGCCCGGGTGTCGCCATCCGGGTCATTCGCAAATCGCCGGATGAGATCACGCCTTTCGGCGCTGGGCGCATCTTGTCGGAAACCACCCAGATCGACGCCCGCGTGGCGGACATGCCCACGCCCGCACCGGGTGATCTGATCAGGATCGGACTGGAGGACTTCATCCTGCAGGGCGAACCCAAACTCGACCGCGAGCGCCTGATCTGGACGCTGAACACGAGGACGCCATGAAACTCAACGTCAGCTTCAGCCCCGACCTCGTGGCCCTAATGCGCGCCGAGGTGGCGGCGGGGCAGAAGGCCGTTTCGGTCACCATGGCCCAAGCAGGCAACAGCCTCAAATCAGCTTGGCGGGCGCAAATCACCGGCGCGGGTCTGGGCCAGCGCCTCGCCAACACCATCCGGTCGCAGACCTATCCCAAGGGTCGCAACAGCTTGGACGCCGCCGCACTGGTCTGGTCAAACGCACCAGTCATCATCGGCGCACATGACACCGGGCCGTTGATCCGCTCTGGCAACGGCTTCTGGCTCGCCATTCCGTTGCCCGCCGCAGGCAAAGCCATGGGCGGCAAACGCATCACGCCGGGGATGTGGGAGCAAAAGACCGGCCTGCGCCTGCGCTTTGTCTATCGCAGCCGGGGGCCGAGTCTGCTGGTGGCGGATGCCGTGCGGCTGAACACGCGCGGGCAAGCGGCCGTCTCAAAATCGAAAACCGGACGCGGACAAGTGACAGCACAGATCTTCCTGCTGGTGCGGCAGGTCAAATTGCCCAAGCGGCTGGATCTAATGCGAGATGCCGAGCGGGCGCAGGCGTCCATTCCAGGCAGCATTGTGCGGAACTGGGTAGAGGATCACCTCTGATGGCGAGCAAACGCGAACTGGTTCTGGCCGCCCTTCACGCGCGGCTGCAAACTCTTGCCGCCCCGGTCTTGCGCGGAGAGGTACTGCCCGAGCGTATTCCTGCCACGGGCCTGATCATCTTGCGAGACGGCAGGCCGGGCGATCCGGAGGTGACGTTGTCCCCGCTGACCTATTTCTACGAGCATCGGGCCGATCTGGAGGTGGTGATCCAGGCAGGGACCGGGCGCGATGCCCTGTTTGATGCGCTGGCCGCGTCTATCGGCGCAGCACTCGCGACTGATCGGACACTGGGCGGCCTCTGCGACTGGGCCGAGGCCGAGGCGCCTGAGCCGGTTGATCTGCCCATCGAAGGGGCGGCGGCGCTCAAGGCGGCGGTGATCACCATCGTGCTGCACTACGCCACCACCGACCCACTCACCTAATTTCCCTCACAAAAGGACACTGACATGGCACGCGCACAAGGAGCGCGGGCGCAGATGGCGCTTGCGTTCGAGACAGTTTACGGCACCCCACCGGGGTCAGGTTACACCCAGATGCCCTTCATCACCAGTTCGCTGGCGGCGGAGCAGCCGCTGCTGCCCTCGGAATTGCTGGGTTATGGCCGCGATCCCCGCGCCCCCTTGCTGGATGCGATCACCACGGACGGCGATGTCGAGGTTCCCATCGATGCTGTGGGCTTCGGCTTCTGGCTGAAAGCGGCCTTTGGCGCACCCGCCACCGCAGGGACTGTGGCCGCAACCGGGGCAATCAACTTCTCGGTCCAGCCCGCCGTCAACAGCACTCTGACGATCAACGGCACGGCCTTCACCTTCGTGGCCTCGGGGGCCGTCGGGAACCAGATCAATATCGGCGCCAACTTGGCCGCCACCATGACGGCACTCGCCGTGGTGCTGAACGCCAGCGTCGTCACCGGCGTGGCGCTGGCGACCTACACTAGCACGGCCACGGCGCTGACCATGGTGTTCGACGTCCTCGGCAGCACCGGAAACACCTTCACGCTGGCGGCGTCGACCGCGACTGCCTCCAACGGCACCGTGTCGGCGGCGACCCTGACCGGCGGCCTGAATTCGCACACCTTCATGTCGGGCAACTGGACGCTGCCCAGCATGTCCATCGAAGTCGGCATGCCGGAAGTTCCCCGGTTTGCGATGTATTCGGGCTGCGTCCTTGATGCGCTGTCATGGTCGATGGAACGCTCGGGCCTCCTGAGTTCCAAGGTAATGCTGGTGGCGCAGGGCGAAACCATCGCTGGGGCCACCGCAGCAGGCACCCCCGCCGCTATTGCCCTGAAACGGTTCGGCCATTTCAACGGCGCGATCAAACGCGACGGGGTGGCGCTGGGCAACATCGTGTCCGCCGACGTGACCTATGCCAACAACCTCGACCGGATCGAAACCATCCGATCCGACGCCAAGATCGACGGAGCCGACCCCACCATCGCGGCCCTGACCGGCAAGGTCGAGGTGCGCTTTGCCGACACCACTCTGCTGACCCAAGCCATCAACGGCACGGCTGCGGCGCTGGAGTTTTCCTATGCGCTGGGCAGTGGCGAAAGCCTGACCTTGACAGCCCATGCCGTTTACCTCCCACGCCCGCGCATCGAGATCAAAGGCCCCAAAGGCGTGCAGGCGTCCTTCGATTGGCAAGCAGCCCTCGCTATCAGCCCGGCGCGCATGTGCACCGTCGTCCTCGTCAACAGCATCGGAGCCTACTGATGATCCGGATCCAACTTTCCCCTGAACCCCAGTGGCTCGACCTTGGCCACGGCGTTCGCCTGCAACTTCTGCCGCTGACCACCGCGCTGATGGTGGCCACCCGGTCGGACCCGGCCGTGCAGGCGCTGTCCGCCGATGCCAGCAACGACACTCGGGCGGCGGTGTTTGCCGCGGCCCTCGCCCGCCGTGCCATCGTCGATTGGGATGGCGTGGGTGATGCAGACGGCACTGTCATCGCCGTCAGCCCGGAAGGCATCGACGCGCTGCTGTCGCTCTGGCCGATCTTCGAAGCCTTCAACCTGCTCTATGTCAGCCGCGGCATGCTGTTGGACGTGGAAAAAAACGTCTTTGCGCCCTCGCCGACTGGCACTTCAGTGGGGGCGGCGGCTACTGCGCGGCCTGCGAAACGCACTGCCCGGACTGCCCCGCGCGACTGAACCAGCCGCTCACCCATGACGGCTGGCAAGTCTGGGATCTGGTCGGACGTCTTGGCGGCCAGATGCGGGTGGCCGGAAAAGCCGTGCTTGGCTGGGAAATCGGGGCGGCGCTCGCGCTCGCGCATGCGCTGGGTCTGAATCCCATGGTGGTGGCCGAACTGCTGCCGGAACTGGAGGCGGTGATGGTCCGCCGCATCAATGAAAAGATCGGAGACCCTGATGGCTGAAAAGCGCGTTTCTGTGCGGCTGGCGGCCGTCGGCGGCAAACAGGTGCGGGCGGAACTGGAAGGTGTCGGCGATGCCGGGGTCAAAGGCTTTGGGCGCATGTCGAAGGAAGCGGAGATTGCCAACGCGCGGCTTGCGGCGTTTTCGACCCGGGTGAAGATCGCAGCCGCAGTGGCCGTCGCGGCTGCCGCTGCGGCGGGCATTGCGATGGTCCGCTCGGGGCTGGAAACCATCGACGCGCAAGCCAATCTGGCGCAGTCGCTCGGCACCACCACCCGCAGCATTCAGGTGCTGACCTTCGCTGGCGATCTGGCCGGAGTCTCGATGGAGGAAATTGCAGCCGCCACCAAGAAACTGACCCTGAAACTGTCCGATGCAGCGGGGGGCACCGGCACGGCGGTCGAAGCTTTGCAGCGCCTGCATCTGACCGCCACCGATCTTCAGGCTTTGCCGCTCGATGCGCGCATCGTCGCCATTCAGGATGCGCTGGCGAAGTTCGTCCCGCCTGCCGAACGGGCTGCCGTGGCATCGGCGCTCTTTGGCGACAAGGCGGCATTGGCCTTCAGCCGGATCGACAGCGCCACTCTGCGCCAGGCCTCCCAGGACATCACCGATTTCGGCGTGGCAGTGACCGATCAGGACGCAGATCAGATCCGAACCGCAGGCGATGCCATCGACCGGCTCGGACTGGTCTGGCTGGGGCTGACCAACCAGTTGACGGTTGCCGTCGCCCCAGCATTGGAAACTGTGGCCAATGCGCTGGCCGACGCCACGCGCGCTGGCGGCGTGTTTCAGACCAGCATTAGTTTTCTGGGTGATCATATCGGCGAGATTGCCAGCATCGCCGGGGCGTTTGCGACCTTCTTTGCGGGTCGCTTCGTCATCGCGTTGGGCGCGGCGGCGTTGGGCGTCAGCGGGTTTTCCCTGTCCCTCACCGTGTTGAAAGGCGCACTGATCCGCACTGGCATTGGCGCGCTGATCGTCGGCGCGGGCGAGCTGGTCTATCAGTTCTCCAAGCTGGTCGAGGGGGCCGGTGGTTTTGGTGCGGCGCTCGGCCTGCTGTCCGATCTCGCCAGCGAGGTCTGGGACCGGATCGGACTTGGTGTCGATGCTGTCGTTGCCAGCCTGACTGCAAGTTGGTCGGGCATCACCGCCACCGTGGCGGATGCGATGCAGGGCGCGCTGGTGGCGGTGGTGGGCTTTGACAACTCGGCGACCGGAGTGTTTCAGGGGGCATTTGATGCGGTCAAAGCGATCTGGTCGGCTTTGCCTTCCGCCATCGGCGATTTCGCCTTCCAGGCGGCGAATGGCCTGATTGGCGGCGTCGAGGCGATGCTCAATGGCGTCGTCACTCGGATCAACACCTTCATCTCCGGCTTGAACGCGGCACTCGACATGCTGCCTGATTGGGCCACCGGCGAGGGCGGCATTCAGATCGGCACTCTCGACCCGGTCACTCTGGGCAGGGTCGGCAATCCGTTTGAAGGTGCTGCCACCGCTGCCGGGGCAGCGGCGGCGGACGCGTTCAAGGCTGCGATGGGCAAGACTTACCTCGAGACGCCCGACATCGGACTTGGCACCATGGCCAGTGATGCCCGCGACCGGGCCGCCGCTTATACCCAAGCCTCGGGCATGCTGACCGGCGCGGCCACACGACCACTTGCCAGCTGGCAGGCGCTGCAGGCAGCAATGACCGCAGCCGGAACGGATGGCGCTGCGGCGTTGGATGCTGCGACGGTTGCTGCAGACGGAACCACCGACGCCCTCACCGACGCGGGTACTGCCGCAGGCGGCGCGGGTGCGGCAGGCAAAGCGGCCGGGGAAGCGGCTGCTTCTGGCGCAGACGCGGCCGCAACCGGCTGGGCTGCAGTGACGGCGGCTTTGTCAGACTACGCGACCAAGGCCCGCGACATTGGTGCCGATGTTGGCCAGGCGCTGGTCGGGGCGTTCCAAAGCGCCGAGGACGCTGTTGGCAATTTCGTCAAGACCGGCAAGCTGAGCTTTGGCGACCTCGTTACCTCGATCCTGGCCGATCTGGCGAAACTTGCCGCGCGGAAATTCATCCTCGGCCCGATTGCCTCTGCGCTTGACGGCGTGCTGGGTTCGTTAGGTGGTGGCGGGTTGTTTGCCGGTATGACGGGGGCGGCGGTCCATCATGCCGGTGGTCTGGTCGGTGGCACTGCCCCGATGCGCGCAGTGCCAATCATGGCCTTCGCAGGAGCACCCCGAATGCATTCGGGTGGTTTTGCCGGGCTGCGCCCTGACGAAGTGCCCGCAATTCTGCAAAAGGGAGAGCGCGTGCTCTCGCGCCGGGAAACGGCGGGATACGGCGCGGCTGGCAACGTCAGCATCACCATCCAGACCCGCGACGCCGAAAGCTTCCGCCAGTCGCGCACGCAGGTGGCATCGGACATCGCCCGAGCGGTTTCCTTGGGAAGACGAGGTATGTAATGGCGTTTCACGAAATCAGGTTTCCCGACAACATCAGCCGAGGGGCGCGCGGCGGGCCGGAACGACGCACGCAAGTCGTCGAGCTGGCAAGCGGTAATGAGGAGCGCAATGCCAGCTGGGCCAACTCGCGGCGCCGTTATGATGTGGCTTACGGCATCCGCCGCTCCGATGATCTGGCAGCCGTGGTGGCCTTCTTCGAGGCGCGCAACGGGCGGCTCTTTGGCTTCCGATACAAGGATTGGGCGGATTACAAGTCCTGCATCCCGTCAGCAGCACCTGGTCCGAGCGACCAGCTGATCGGTACTGGCACTGGGCTGCAGACATCCTTTCCCTTGGTGAAGCGATACACATCCGGCGGTGTGGACTATGTCCGGGCCATCAAGAAACCCGTCGTCGCAACCGTCCTCATGGGCATCAACGTGCCAGAAGGCCCTCAGCTGCTGACCAGCTGGAACAATCTTCAGGCGGGCTGGTCCAACACCGGCGCGACCGGGGTCAACAGCGCCGCAACCTTTGGATCCTTTGTCAACGCCTACGACCTTGGTGCATCCGGCGCGGGCCTGCGCCAACACACGGCCGCCGCGACGGTCTTGTCGGGGGCGGTGTACCGCGTGCAGGCATGGATCAAAGCCGGAACCTCCGCGCAGGCTCGTCTTAACGTGCGCTGCCAACCGGGAAACCTAGATACCGACATCCGTGGTACTTATGCGGCCCCCGCAATTGTCGGGACGGCAGGTGGGACCATCGCAAATGTCTCGTCCACCGACTTTGGGGGTGGCTTCTGGCTCTGGAGCTTTGACATCACCGTCGGGCCAGGTTTCACCGGGGCGCTGATCGGCGTGGGCAACATCACTGCCGGAAACACAGTTACGATCCTTGGCACGTCGTTCCGCCAGCCGCCCTTCGCCGGGCCCGCCTCGGGCTACACCGTCGATCATGCGACCGGGCTGGTGACGTTCAGTGCGCCGCCCGTCTCCGGGACCACGATCAGCGCCGGGTTCGAGTTCGATGTGCCGGTGCGGTTTGACACCGACATGCTGGACGTCACCCTCGATATTGAGCGGCTGGGATCGATTACTTCCATTCCGCTGATTGAGGTGCGGTCATGAAATTGCTTTCGCCTGCGCTGCAAGCCCATCTCGACGATGGCACAACCACGCTGTCTTGGTGCTGGCGGATTTCCCGCTCGGATGGGGTAACACTCGGCTTCACTGACCATGACGCTATGCTGGTTTTCGATGGCACAGATTTCGAACCCGAGAGCGGGTTTGCTGCGTCCGAAGTCCGCTCGGGATCCGACCTTTCCGTCGATGCGCAAGACGCCGAGGGCGTGCTGACGTCCGACCGCATCACCGAAACTGACATCATCGACGGGCGCTGGGATGCGGCTGAAGTCGAACTTTGGCGAGTCAATTGGGCGGACACCAGCCAGCGCGTGCTGCTTCGACGCGGTGCTGTGGGTCAAATTCGGCGCGGCCGCATGGCTTTCGTGGCGGAAGTGCGCAGCCTCGCGCATGTGTTGGGTCAGACGGTTGGGCGGACATTTCAGGCGAGTTGCGATGCGGCGCTCGGCGATACGCGCTGCGGCATCGAACTGGAAAACGCCACCTACAAGGGCAGTGGCGTGGTGACCGACCTGCTGCGCGACCGGGCATTCCTGGCGTCGGGCCTTTCCGGGTTCGCGGCGGGCTGGTTCACTTCCGGCACCCTCACCTGGACCAGCGGTGCCAATGTCGGGCGGATCACCGAAGTGCTGGGCCACGGCTTAACCGATGCCATCGCATCCCTGACCTTGCTGGAAGCGCCGGTGCGCGGCATTGCGGATGGCGACGCCTTCATCGCGCGTGCTGGCTGCGACAAGCGCATCGCGACCTGCGGGGCCAAGTTCGCCAACACCGTCAACTTTCGCGGCTTTCCCAACATCCCGGGTCAGGATGCCGTGCTGCGCTATGCCAGCCGGGACGGCAGCAATGATGGCACGGTGCTGTGATGACCGCCGATCCCAACCGCGTCGTCGCAGCGGCCCGCTCGTGGCTCGGCACGCCCTACCACGATCAGGCCAGTCTACGCGGGGTTGGCTGCGACTGCCTTGGGCTTGCGCGAGGGGTCTGGCGAGAGGTTGTCGGAGATGAACCCTTTCTGATCCCGCCCTACAGCCGGGATTGGGGCGAGACGGGGCCGCGTGAAGTTTTGGCGGACGGCGCGCGCCGCATGATGCCGGAGATCGCGCTGGCGCACACCGGTCCTGGCGCACTGATCCTGTTTCGCATGACCCCGCGCGCCATCGCCAAGCATGTCGGGATCCTGATCAGTCCTGACAGCTTCATCCATGCCTACGAGCGCCTTGGCGTCGTCGAGGAGCTTCTAAACCCGATTTGGCGGCGGCGCATTGCCTTCGCCTTCCTGTTCCCGCGCTCCAGCAGCATTTGAGACTTTCATCATGGCAACTCTTGTTCTCGGCGCCGTCGGCTCCGCGATTGGTGGCGCTTTTGGCGGCACCATCCTTGGCTTTTCGGGCGCGGCCATTGGCGGCTTTATTGGCTCCACCATCGGCTC
>JBKJTI010000014.1:0-8018 GCA_046590425.1 Cypionkella sp.
GCATTGCCGATCCCTTCCAGATAAGATTTGATCAAAGGCCAAAGCAAATCAGGAGTCCGCAATGCCCGTCCTCAACCGTATCGCCGCTTATGCCGAGGAAATGAAGGGCTGGCGCAGGCATTTGCACGCGAATCCCGAACTGTCTTTCGACTGCTTCACCACCGCCGCCTATATCGTCGACCGGTTGCGCGAGATCGGCGTCGATGAAATTCACCCCGGCATCGCCAAAACCGGCATCGTCGCCATCATCAACGGCCAGAGCTACGATCCTCAGCATGGCGGCCCGACGATTGGCCTGCGCGCCGATATGGATGCGCTGCCGATCCAGGAAATCACCGGGGCGGACTATGCCTCGACCGTTCCCGGCAAGATGCACGCCTGCGGCCATGACGGCCATGTCACCATGCTGCTGGGGGCCGCGAAATATCTGGCCGAGACGCGGCGCTTCAAGGGCCGGGTGGCGCTGATCTTCCAACCCGCCGAGGAAGATGGCGCGGGCGGGCGCGAGATGGTGAACGAAGGCGTGATGGACCGTTTTGCCGTCGATCAAGTCTACGGCATCCACAACGCGCCGAACGTGCCCTTCGGGCATTTCCTGACCACGCCGGGGGCGCTGATGGCTTCTGTGGACACGGCTTATGTGTACTTGACCGGCAGGGGCGGCCATGGTGCCACACCGCATGATTGCGTCGATCCGATTGTGGCTTTGGTGGGGATGATTTCCGCGATCCAGACCATCATTCCGCGCAATATCTACGCATTGGACGAGGCGGTGTTGTCGGTGACGATGGTGAATTCCGGCACTGCCTCCAACATCATCCCCGAAGAAGCAATGTTTGCAGCCACGATTCGCTGCTTCAAGCCAGAGGTCCGCGCTCTGCTGAAAAAGCGCTTCCATGAGATCGTCGAGGGCCATGCGGCAGCTTACGGTGTGCAGGCGCGGATCGAATATGACTGGGGCTATCCCGCCACGATCAACCACGCTGATCAAGCCGCCTTTGCGGTGGAAGTGGCCGCTGAAATCGTCGGTGAAACCTCAGTTGATGGCAATTCGGTGCGGGAAATGGGCTCGGAAGATTTCTCCTACATGTTGGAGGCACGCAAAGGTGCCTATCTGTTCATGGGTACGGGGCCGGGGGCGGGCCTGCACCACGCCGCCTATGATTTCAACGACGAGGCCGCCCCGATTGGGGCATCCTTCTTCGCAAGATTGGTCGAACGCGCGCAGCCTTTGGCATAAAGGCTCGGCGTCTCGCAGGATTCTGCGGCTTTCCGCAAAGAAAAATGGCGCGGCACACCGATGCCGCGCTAAACTGCTCCCATCGTTTGAAAAGGAGCCATTATGATCCGTCTTGGTTTTGCCTTCTGCCCGCTGGCCGCCCCAGCTTTCGCCGATGATTACCTCGCCTTCCACTCGCCCTCGGGTAACATCCAATGCGGCATGGCCACCGGCGACTACGCGCAGGTGCGCTGCGATATGGCGTCGCTGACCCCGACCCACACCCGCGCACCTGAGGGTTGTGAATTCGACTGGGGCAGCAGCTTTGCCGTCGACGCGGGCGGTCCGGGGTATCTGGCCTGCGTTTCCGATGCAGTCACCGATCCGGGCGGGATTGAACTCGGCTACGGCAAGTCGATCTCGCTGGGGCCGTTCACCTGCACCTCCGAGAAATCCGGGATGGAGTGCACCAATGTTGGCGGGCACGGATTCAAGATATCGAAGGCCAAGCAAAAGCTGTTCTGAAATTTGATCAAATACCCTCTGGTGTTTTTATGCGCTTTGGCTATCTTGGCCAAATCATATTGACTGGAGATTCAAAATGAACGCCCCCGCAAGCCTGCCCAACACCTCAGCCTTCGAGATGGACCGCGCCCATGTCCTGCACCCTTGGGCAAACTTCGGGCCGTTTGAGAAGGCCGGATCTTTGGTGATCGCGCGCGGGCAGGGCGCAAAGCTGTGGGATGAGCGGGGCCGCGAATACTTCGACGCTGTTGGCGGCATGTGGTGTACCAACATCGGCCTTGGTCGTCGCGAGATGGCGGATGCGATTGCCGAACAAGCCGAACGCCTCGCCTTCGCCAACCATTTCGTCGATATGACCAACGATCCCGCAGCACGACTGGCCGCCAAACTGGCCGACCTCGCGCCGGGTGATCTCAATCGCGTGCATTTCACCACCGGCGGCTCCACCGCCGTCGATACCGCCGTGCGGGTGGTCAGCTATTACCACCATTCCCGTGGCAACCCGGATAAAACCGACATCGTGGCGCGGGAAAACTCATACCACGGCTCGACCTATCTCACCCAATCGGTGGGCAAGCGCAACGGAGACCGCATCGAGGAATTCCGCTACAAAACCGAGGGCATCCATCACCTTAGCTGCCCCAACCCCTACCGCCGCCCCGATTGGCAGACAGAGGCGCAATTCTGCGACGATCTGATCGCCGAATTTGAAGCCCTGATCGCTCGCGTCGGCGCTGACCGCATCGGTGGCTTCATTGCCGAGCCGATCCAGGCCTCGGGCGGCATCATCATCCCGCCGCAGGGCTATCTGAAACGCATATGGGAGGTCTGCAAACGCCACGACATCCTGTTCATCGCCGATGAGGTCGTAACCGCCTTCGGCCGCATCGGCCACTGGTTCGCCAGTGAAGATGCGTTCGGCGTACAGCCCGACATGATCACCACCGCGAAGGGCCTGACCTCTGGCTACCTGCCACTTGGCGCGCTGATCCTGTCCGACCGGATCTGGGCCGCGATGGCGGAAGGCGGGCACCGCTGGTTTACCACGGGCCTAACCTATTCGGGGCATCCAGTGTCTTGCGCTTGCGCATTGAAGAACATCGAAATTTTGGATCGGGAAGACCTTTTGGCCAATGCCGCCAAAGTTGGCGCTTACTTCAACACCCGCTTAAAAACCCTCGAATCCTTGCCCCTCGTCGGCAATGTGCGCGGACAGGGCCTGATGCTCTGTGTCGAGAATGTCGCCAACAAAGCCACCAAAGCCCTGCTGCCCGATGAGGTCAATGAAAGCAAGCGTATCTCAGATGTAGCGGAATCTCTCGGATTGCTGGTGCGCCCGATTGGCCATCTGAACGTGATGTCGCCACCCTTGATCATCACCGAATCGGAAGTGGATTTCGTGGTGGATACGCTGGAGCACGCCATCCGCCGGGTCAGCGATGATCTGGTGCGGGAAGGCCATCGTCTGGGGTAAGCGGCGGCGCGCTAAAGTACGCCCTACGCCTTGGGTTCGATGTCGAAGCGCGCCGCGCGGGAGTATCAGGCAAAGACCAATTTCATCTTGGCCTAAATACTCCCGCCGGAGGCTCCGGCCGTACAGCATATCCACCGCATCAGGCTTGACAACCCCCACCGCCTGCCGTCCCTTGAACCACCCGGATCCGCGCGTCTCCGGCTTGGGCAAGCCCAAGGAAAAAGACGCAAGCGCCGTTATCTCCGAGAGAATCATGGCCCTAGAAGACGCTAAAACCGAAATCGACACCGCGTTCACCCGCACCACCCAGCGCGGCTATGCCTTTGAAAATGCGTTCTCGGGGGCCACAAGCTTCCTGCGCCGCACCTACACCAAAGACCTCACCGGGGTCGACCTCGCCATCACCGGGGTGGCGTTTGACCAAGCCGTCACCCACCGTCCGGGCACCCGCTTCGGCCCCCGTGCGATCCGCGAAGCCTCCAGCCTGCAACCCTATGATCCACCCTACGGTTGGCCAACCAATCCGCTGCAGGAGATGAACATCATCGACTACGGCGATTGCGCCTTCGACTATGCCAAGACGTCAGATTTCCCCGACACCCTCACCGCGCATGTCCGCAAAATCCTCGCCGCTGGTGCGGGCAGCATCACCCTGGGTGGCGATCACTACATCACTTTGCCGATTCTGCGCGCCTATGCCGAGAAATTCGGCCCCCTCAGCGTGATACATTTCGATGCCCATTCCGATCTCTGGCCGGATGACGACATGACCCGGATCGACCATGGAACCATGATGTATAAGGCGGTGAAGCAGGGCTATGTTGACCCGCAGCGCTCGGTGCAAATCGGCATCCGCACCACCACCGAGGATTATCTCGGCTTTAACGTCATAGATGCGCGCTCGGTGCATGAAAACGGTACGGCGGCGGTGGTCGCCAAGATCAAAGACATCGTCGACGATCACCAGACCTATGTGACCTTTGACATTGACGCGCTCGACCCCTCGGTTGCCCCCGGCACGGGAACTCCGGTGTGGGGAGGCTTGCATTCGTGGCAAGCCGCAGCCATCTTGCGCGACTTGGCGGGGATAAACATGGTCGGCGGTGATATTGTCGAAGTCTCGCCGCCCTACGACACCACCGGGGCTACCGCCATAGCAGGCGCGCATGTCGGCTACGAATTGATCTGTCTTTATCATTGGGCGAAAACACAAAGATGAGCAAAACCATGACCCTCGCCGTTCTGATCCTGATCGTTGCGGCGGGGGCCATGGCGTATATTCGTCTAGCACCCGTCAATCCGTCTGTGTGGCACATGCCGCTAGATCCGCGCCCACAAGGCATGACCACCCTCAGCCCGGCCAAGGTGACGGCTTTACCGGATGGGGCATACGCCGATCTGACAGCAGCGCCCGATCAGACCCAAGCGCTGCTGGCCAAATTGGATGGCATCGCTCTGGCCACCCCGCGCACCATCCGTATCGCAGGCAGTGCGGAAACCGGGCGGATCACTTGGCAAACCCGGTCGGCGTTCTGGGGGTTTCCTGACTTCACCACCGCCGAATCTACCCCCGAGGGCGTGACGCTCTATGCCCGCCAGCGCTTTGGCAAAGGCGACTGGGGCGTCAATGCGGCCCGCTTGATGGCGTGGATCAGCAAGCATTAACGCGCCAAATCGCCTTTAGTTCCTGTGAATCTTCGGAATTTTGCCAATTGCGCGAAAACCTGCGGCGGATTCTCGCCCACAGATATTTCAGTTTGTTGAACTTTGTCACGGATCAGTGAATGTCTGCCGCAGCGCAGAAACTAACTTGGGTAAACCAAGCCGCTCTGCGCGGAACAGAATATAAAAAGACTTGGGACATTCACATGGCTGTAACCTTCCGTAATTTGCCACGCTTAGCCGCTTTGTGCGGCGTTCTGGCCCTCAGTGCGGCCTGCGTGCCCAGCAATTCGGAAGTGACGATGCTCTCCGCCCACCCCGATCTGATCCAACCGGGCCTGAACCCGAATTTCGTCGCCAAAGCGGTCGGCAATGCCAAGGCCAAGCGCGCCAAGGGTCAGAAGGTCTGGTGCGTGCCGTTTGCGCGTGATGCGAGTGGTGTTGAGATCAAGGGCAATGCGGGCACCTGGTGGGATCAGGCCAAGGGCAAATTCGCCCGTGGCCACGAGCCTGTCGTTGGCGCGGTGATGGCGTTCTCCTCCACCCGCAAACTGCCGAAAGGCCATGTCGCCGTGGTTTCGGAAGTGGTGTCGGATCGTGAGATTTTGATTGACCACGCCAACTGGAAGCCCAGCCAGATTTCCCTTGGCATGACCGTGGTGGATGTCTCGACCAAAAACGATTGGTCGGTGGTGAAGGTCGCAAGCGTGGGTGGTACTTTGGGCCGGCCATACCAGATCGACGGCTTTATCTGGAACCCACCCGCACCGCAGGCTACGTTGCTTGCGACGACGCCCTAAGTGGTTGCGCCAAAGATGCATATGTCGCTCTTGGACTTGACCAAAGCCGCCGGACTCTGCAAACCCGCCGCATGGTTCCGATAGAAAAACTTGCCCAGATCACCCAGCGCTTCGAGTTTCTCGAAGCCAAGCTGAACGCAGGCGCCTCGCCCGCCGAAATTGCGACTTTGTCGCGCGAATATTCCGATCTGAAGCCTGTGGCAGATGAAATCGTGGCCTATCGCCGCTCTTTGGATGATCTGGCCGAGGCTGAGATCATGCTGGCTGATCCTGAAATGAGGGCTTTGGCGGAAGATGAGCTCCCGGTTCTGAAAGCCCGCATCCCTGAGATGGAATCCCGGCTGCAAATCGCGCTTTTGCCGAAAGACGCAGCCGATGCCCGCCCGGCAATCCTTGAGATTCGCCCCGGCACAGGTGGCGACGAAGCCGCTTTGTTCGCTGCTGACCTGCTGCGGATGTATCAGCGCTTTGCCGAGAAAATGGGCTGGACGTTTGAGGTTCTGGAACAGCAGGATTCAGAACTCGGCGGCATCAAGGATGTGCAGGTGCATATCGCGGGCGAGGGCGTTTTCGCCAAGTTGAAATTCGAATCCGGCGTCCACCGCGTGCAGCGCGTGCCGGAAACCGAGGCGCAGGGCAGGGTGCATACCTCTGCCGCCACCGTCGCGGTGCTGCCCGAGGCCGAGGAGGTTGATCTGGTGATCCCGGCCTCTGACATTCGCATCGACACCATGCGCGCGTCCGGGGCAGGCGGTCAGCACGTCAACACCACCGACTCAGCGGTGCGGATCACCCATATTCCAACTGGGATGATCGTCGTCTCGGCGCAGAAATCGCAGCACCGTAACAAAGAAATCGCCATGCAAGTGCTGCGCGCCCGGCTGTTTGATCTGGAACGCGCCCGCGTTGATGACGCCCGCGCCGCTGAACGCAAATCTCAGGTCGGCAGCGGCGATCGCTCGGAACGCATCCGCACCTATAACTTCCCGCAAGGCCGGATGACCGATCACCGCATCAACCTGACGCTCTATTCTTTGGGCCAGATCATGCAGGGCGATCTGGGCGAAGTGGTCGATGCTCTGGTC
This sequence comes from Cypionkella sp., assembly GCA_046590425.1. Taxonomy (GTDB): domain Bacteria; phylum Pseudomonadota; class Alphaproteobacteria; order Rhodobacterales; family Rhodobacteraceae; genus Cypionkella. The sequence continues at coordinate 6,766 of JBKJTI010000014.1, forward strand.
GCCCACGACCAAGCCAGCAAGCTGGCCGAGATGGAAGGATGACAGCGCAAGACGCCCTGCGTTTGGCCATCCCCCGCCTCACCGGCGCAGGCATCGACAACGCCCCCCGCGACGCCCGCCTGCTCTTGGCCTATGCGATGGGCATCGCACCGGATCGCCTGACCCTGCATCTGCCCGACACCCTCAGCGACCCCGCGCAAGCCGCGTTTGGCGCCGCCATCACCGCCCGCAGCAACCACCAGCCCGTCTCGCAAATCACCGGAGCGCGCCAATTCTGGGGCCGCAGTTTCAAAGTCACCGAAGACACCCTCGACCCCCGCCCGGAAACCGAAATCCTCGTCGCCGAAGCCCTCTCCCGCCCGTTCCTGAAACTGCTCGACCTCGGCACCGGCACCGGCTGCATCCTGCTGTCCTGCCTCGCCGATATGCCAATGGCCAGCGGTGTCGGCTCCGATCTCTCCGCCAAAGCCCTGGAGGTGGCGCAGCAAAACGCCGCCGCCCTGAAACTGACCCACCGCGCCAGGTTCATCCAATCCGACTGGTGCGCCCAAATCCAAGACCGCTTCGATCTGATCACCTCGAACCCACCCTACATCGCCGCCGACGAGATGCCCAACCTCAGCCCCGATGTGCTGCAATGGGAACCCCACGCCGCCCTCACCCCCGGCGCCGACGGTCTGGATGCCTACCGCAAAATCGCGGCCCAAGCCCCCGCCCGCCTGCTGGCCCAAGGCCGCCTGCTGCTCGAAATCGGCCCGACCCAAAGCGCCGCCGTCACGTCCCTCCTACACGCCCAAGGCCTGATCAACATCCGCACCTTGGCTGACCTTGATGGCCGCGACCGCGTCATCTGCGCCGAAAAGCCGCAGGACACCGACTCTTGCGGCACTCTCTAGGCGTTTTCGCGCGAAACCCGCAAAATCCCCTTGTCAGAACGCCCCCCCTGTGATTATTCGTATCCACGCGACATTCGGTGCAATTCGGCACTGACCCGCGCAAACCCGGTCATTGCAGCCATGCCCCACGGGGCTGACGATCCTGACAGGATCAGGCGCATACCCCGGACCATCTGGATCAAAGGACAAGATGCGCTCTTCCAAGTCCCGTTCGCGTTCAAAGACGAACCGCCCGCGCACCCTCGGCAATATCATCAACCGCGTCTTCGACAGCTCTGGCCCCGAAGGCAAAGTGCGCGGCACGCCGCAACAGATCATCGAGAAATATCAGATGCTGGCGGGCGACGCCCAGCGGTC
>JBKJTI010000101.1:0-13470 GCA_046590425.1 Cypionkella sp.
GCCCGTCCGACCCGCAGGACAGGAGCACGACCAAGTGCCATCATTTTCGACGACCCTCGAACAAGCCATCCACGGCGCTTTGGCGCTTGCCAATGCCCGCCGCCATGAACTTGCCACTTTGGAGCATCTTTTGCTCTCCCTGATCGACGAGCCTGACGCTGCCCGCGTCATGAAGGCGTGCTCGGTCAACCTCGACGATCTGCGCAAGACCCTGAATGAGTTCATCGACGACGATCTGTCGACTTTGGTGACCGATGTGGAAGGGTCTGAGGCGGTGCCCACAGCCGCTTTCCAACGCGTCATTCAGCGCGCGGCGATCCATGTGCAAAGCTCTGGCCGCACCGAAGTCACCGGCGCCAACGTTCTGGTCGCTATCTTTGCCGAACGCGAATCCAACGCGGCCTATTTCCTGCAAGAACAGGATATGACCCGCTATGATGCGGTGAATTTCATCGCACACGGCGTCGCCAAAGACCCCAGCTATGGCGAGGCACGCCCGGTCACGGGGGCGGAAGAACATCACCATGAGACGCCCAAGGCCGAAGCCGGAGAGGCCAAGGAATCCGCGCTGTCGAAATACTGCGTGGATCTGAACGTCAAGGCGATGAAGGGCGATGTTGACCCCTTGATCGGGCGCGAAGATGAGGTGGAACGCGCCATTCAAGTGCTCTGCCGTCGGCGCAAGAACAACCCGCTGCTGGTCGGTGATCCCGGCGTGGGCAAGACCGCGATTGCCGAAGGTTTGGCCAAGAAAATCGTGGATAAACAAACGCCTGAGATTTTGGCTCATGCCACGATCTACAGCCTCGATATGGGCGCTTTGCTCGCAGGCACCCGCTATCGTGGTGACTTTGAAGAACGCCTGAAAGCGGTCGTCAAAGAAATGGAAGATCACCCCGACGCGATCCTGTTCATCGACGAAATCCATACCGTGATCGGCGCCGGCGCCACCTCTGGCGGCGCGATGGATGCCTCGAACCTGTTGAAACCGGCACTTGCTGGCGGCAAGCTGCGCTGCATGGGCTCGACCACCTACAAGGAGTTCCGTCAGCATTTTGAGAAAGACCGTGCGCTTGCCCGGCGTTTCCAGAAGATCGACGTGAACGAGCCTTCTGTGCCCGATACCATCAAGATCCTGATGGGTCTGAAGCCGCATTTTGAACAGCATCACGACCTGCGCTACACCAATGATGCAATCAAATCGGCGGTGGAACTGGCGGCGCGCTATATCCACGACCGCAAACTGCCGGATTCTGCGATTGACGTTATCGACGAGGCGGGTGCGGCCCAGCATCTGCTGGCGGATTCGAAAAAGCGTAAAAGTCTGGGCGTGAAAGAGATTGAGGCGGTTGTCGCCAAAATCGCCCGCATCCCGGCGAAAACCGTGTCGAAAGACGATGCGGAAACCCTGCGCGATCTGGAAAAAACCCTGAAACGCGTGGTGTTCGGGCAGGACAAGGCGGTTGAGGCGCTCTGCTCGGCGATCAAACTCGCCCGCGCTGGTCTGCGCGAGCCGGAAAAACCCATCGGCAACTATCTGTTCGCAGGGCCGACGGGCGTGGGCAAAACCGAGGTCGCCAAGCAGTTGGCGTCGTCCTTGGGCGTCAAGCTGCTGCGGTTCGATATGTCAGAATACATGGAGAAACATGCCGTCAGCCGTCTGATCGGCGCGCCTCCGGGTTATGTCGGCTTTGATCAAGGTGGCATGCTGACCGATGGCGTCGATCAGGACCCGCATTGCGTGCTCTTGCTCGATGAGATGGAAAAGGCCCACCCGGATGTCTACAACATCCTGTTGCAGGTGATGGATCACGGCAAGCTGACCGACCACAACGGCCGGACGGTGGATTTCCGCAACGTGATCCTGATCATGACCTCGAACGCCGGGGCTATGGAGCAGTCGAAAGAGGCGATCGGCTTTGGTCGTGCCGCCCGAACCGGCGAAGATACCGCGGCGATCGAGCGGATGTTCACGCCTGAATTCCGCAACCGTCTGGATGCGGTGATCAGCTTCGCGCGTTTGGGCAAAGAAGTGATCATGGAAGTGGTGACCAAGTTCGTTCTGCAACTTGAAGCCCAACTGATGGACCGCAACGTCCATATTGATCTCACCCCCGAAGCCGCCGCTTGGCTGGGCGACAAAGGCTATGATGACAAAATGGGCGCGCGGCCTCTGGGCCGGGTCATCCAGGAATACATCAAGAAGCCGTTGGCCGAAGAGTTGTTGTTCGGCAAGCTGACCAAGGGCGGTCTGGTGCATGTCCACGTCAAGGATGGCGAACTGGCGTTGACCTTTGAGGAGCCGCAAAAGGCCCGCCTGACCGGGCAAAAACCACCGCTGCTTACGGCGGAATGATCAGGGGCCTAGCCCTCCTGTCTTTGGCCCTCGCCTTCCCGGCGGGGGCCTTTGAATTGGCGTTCCCGGTTGACTGTCGCTTGGTCGATACCTGTTACATCCAGCAATATGTTGATCACGACCCCGGCCCTGCGGCACAGGATTTCACCTGTGGATCCTTGTCATATGAAGGCCATGACGGCACCGACATCGCCCTGCCCTCACGTGCGGCGATGTTTGCGGGGGTGAATGTGCTCGCCGCAGCGCCGGGCACGGTGAAGGGAATACGCGATGGGGTGGCTGATTTCGCCCCGGTGGTGGCGGATCGTGAATGTGGCAATGGCGTGCTGGTCGATCATGGCGGCGGCTGGGAAACCCAATATTGCCATATGAAACAAGGCTCTGTGCGTGCGGGCGTTGGCGATGCGGTTGTGCCCGGTTCGGTGCTGGGCCAGATCGGCCAATCCGGCATGGCGGCGTTTCCACATCTGCATCTGTCGGTGCGCCATAACGGCGCCGAACTTGACCCCTTTGCACCGGACAGCCTGACCAGTTGCGGCGCGCCCGACCCCGGTTTGTGGGAGCAGCCCATAGCCTATCAACCCGGCGGTTTGCTCAGCGTTGGCATCAGCGCGGAAATCCCCGATTACCAGGCCGTCAAGGCTGGGCTCGCCAGCCCTGACCTCGCCACCAACGCGCCCGCGTTGGTGGTCTGGGCCTTTCTGTATGGCGCGCAGCCAGGCGATGCGATTTTGTTTCGGCTGACCGGGCCAGAAGGTGACGTTCTGACCGAACGCAGCGTCCTTGAAAAAACGCAAGCGCAGGCTTTTCGGGCTATCGGACGGCGGTTGAAAACCTCGGAATGGCCCGCGGGGCGCTATCAGGGAGAGGCGATTTTGCAGCGGCGCGGGGTGGAATTGGGGCGTAAGCTGATTGAGATCACGGTCGGCCAACAGTAAAGAAACGATGAACGCCCACCCCGTAACCCTTTGATTTCACATAAACCAAAGCCCTGTCCACGCGTGGACACTACCTCTCGGTCAGCTTCAACTCAATCCGCCGGTTCTGCGCGCGGGCCTGCGCAGACTCGCCCGCAGCGACGGGTTGGTACTCGCCAAACCCGGTCGCAGCCAACCTTTGCGGCGGGAAGCCCAGATTGTCCTGCATGAACCGCACCACCGACAAAGCCCGTGCCTGAGACAGTTGCCAGTTATCCTGAAACGCCCCCGTGCCCAACAGGGGCACGTCATCGGTGTGGCCATCAACCCGGATGATCCAGTCAATTCCCGGCGGGATTTTCCCGGCGACCTCATCCAGAATCTTCACCACATCGGCGATCTGAGCCTGCCCCTCGGGTGCCAGATCGGCCGAGCCAGGGTTGAACAGAACCTCGGACGAGAACACGAACCTGTCGCCGACAACGCGCACCCCTTCCCGGCCCGCCAAAAGCTGCGAGAGTTGGCCGAAGAATTCACTGCGGAACTTCGCAAGATCGGCGTTTTCCGCCTCCAACCGCACCCGTTCCGCCGCTTCCATTTCGGCGCGCTTTTTCTGTTCCGAAGCGACCTGCGCGAGGGCGGCGTTGAGTTGGCTGCCCAGGGCTTCGATCTGCACTTTATTGGTCGAATCCGTTGCGGCAGAGGCATCGAGCAGACCCTGCAACCCGCTCAGTTGCACGCGCAGGGCGGCGATTTGCTGGTTGAGCACCTCGGTCTTGCGGGCGGCATCAAGGGATTTAGCCTGCTCAGCGGTCAGCGCCTGTTTCGCGATCGCCAGCAATGCCGCCTGTTTGTCACCCGTGCTCGCCGATTGCGCCGCCTTGGTATTCGCGGCGGCTAGCAGCGTCAGGGTATCTTCGGCCTTTTTGCGTTGGTCTTCCAGCGCCAAGGTCATCGCGGTCAACTCAGCATCCGCGTTTTTCAGCTTGTCGCGCAGTGCGGCGAGGGCTGCGGCATCGACCAGACGGGTGGCCTCGGCCTCGGTGATTTTGGTCTGGGCGGCTTGCAGATCGGCGGCGCTGGCTTCGCCCTTTGCTTTCAGGTCGGCCACCAGGGTTTCCAAGGCTTCACGCCGCGCAGCGGCAAGGCGGGCGGCTTCGGCGCTGGCGTCGATTTCGGAGCGAGCTTTGGCGAGGGCTAGATTGAGGGCTTCCTTCTCGGTCAGAAGTTTCGCGCCTTTGGCTTGCAGATCGGCAACTTCGGCGGTCAAGGCGGTGGCCTGCCCGCGTGCGGTGTCACGTTCGGACAGAAGTGAGGCGACTTGCGCCTCAAAGCTGGTGATGCGGGTTTGGGCGGCGGCGATTTCGCCCTCTTTGATCGCAATTTGCCCGGTGAGGGTGGCGATCAGCGCTGATTGTTGCTCGCCCTTGGTTTGGGCGGCGGTCAGATCCGAGGTGAGCGTGCCAACTTGGCCCTCCAAATCGCTGACCTTCTGCCGCTCTAACCCCAACGCGTCGGCGAGGCCGGAGATTTGCGCGGTGAGGCTGTCGAGTTCGCTGGTTTGGGTGGTTATGGTGTCGCGCAGGACCGATTGCATCACGGTGAAAATGGTCAGCACGAACATCAACACCATCAGCAAAGTGGTGACGGCATCGACAAAGCCGGGCCAGATCATCGCGGAATCGCGTTTGCGGCGCAAAGCCATGGCTTAGCCCCGCGCGGGGATGCCGCGCGCCAGTTGGCGGACGGAGGCGGTCAGTGCCGAGATGTCGCCGCGCAAATCGGCGAGGCTTTCTTGCCGACCGGCTGATATTTCTTCAAGGATGCGCAGCAGTTGCACGTCGATCGAACGCAGGCGCATCCGGCTTTCGGCATCGGAATGCGCGCCACCTTCGGCGCCGGTAAGGGCCGCGATCAGGCGTTCCTGGCCTTCGGCGATGCGGTTGAGCGCGGCGGTTTGGCCACTTTCAGCATCGGCCTTCTGGCCAAGCTGAGCGACAGCGGCGGTCAGATCGCCCAATCCCTGCCGAAGATCGCCCAATCCCTGCCGAAGATCGCCCAAGCCTGCTTCTAACCCCAGCAGACCCTGTTCAACGCCGGAGCGGTTGGCCTCGACTTGGGCGAACAGGCTTTGCATCACCTCGATTTGTTCCGCCAGATGATCAAGCACGGCGGAGGTGACACCGGCCTCCCCCCCCTCGGCTTCACCCGTGGAGAAGCCGACGCGGGTGATCGAGGACAGCCACTCTTCCAACTCGCGCGCGAAGCGGTTTTGACCGTGGCTGGCGAAGAGTTCCAAGAGGCCGACGACCAGCGATCCGGCGAGACCCAGCAGGGACGAGGAAAACGCGGTTCCCATGCCGCCGAGTTGGCTTTCCAACCCCTTCATCAGCTTGCTGAACACCTCCATCCCGGATTCGCCCTGTTGCGGGGCCAGCGAGCGGATGGTTTCGACAATTGCGGGAACGGTGGTGGCGAGGCCGTAGAAAGTGCCAAGAAGACCAAGGAAAACCAGCAGGTTGGTCAGATAGCGCGTGATGTCGCGCGCCTCATCTATGCGGGTTTCTACTGACTCGAGGATCGAGCGCGAGGCGGAGGAGGAAATTTGCATCCGCGCACCGCGGGTGCGCAGCAACTGTGCCAAAGGGGCCAGAAGGCGCGGTGGTGCGGCGTCTTCATAACCCGTTTCATGGCGCACGAAGCGTTCGATCCATGAAACCGACTGCATCAAGGTGATGACTTGCCAGAAACAGGCGGCCACGCCCAAGGCGAACACCATCACAATGAAGCCGTTCAGCAGCGGGTTGGTGTCGATGATGCCGATCACCGTGTCGTGGATCAGCCAAGCGCCCGCGCAGACCAACGCCACAGCCAGAAGCATGGTGACGATCTGGCGAATGGGTTGGCTGAAGAAGGTCGACTGCTCGGCCTTGGAAATGTCCATTTCGTCGGTTCCGCCCGGCTGTTCTGCTGAGGCCAAGCATAGCAGGCGGCGGGCCCGTGCCAAGTAAAACCCTTAGAGTTTGCGAACTTGTGTGGAAAGCCATGCCAGATCGGGGTCGGCAATGCCAAGCTCGGCGAGGTGATCGGCGGTGGCGAACAGATAGTCACGGTTGGCACCACGCCCACCTGCGGCATGGGCGATGATCTGGGCTTGTTCCGCAAGCGGCAGGTTGCCGCAGTATTGGTCGTGACCGGGGTCGATCACATAGGCTAAGGCATTGATATTTCTTCCGTCTGACAGGGCCAGCGGCAGAGTGGTTTCCAGATAGGCCGAGGAAATCAGCTCACGGTCGCGCAGGGCTTGCAGGGTTTCGGCCTCAGACCCCGGTGTCACGCGAAAGGCGACGCCGTCGCAAATTGCGCCCGGTGCGTGATCAAGTGCTAAGACGAGGCCGGGGGCTTGGACGCTGCCGCGATGGTGGATCGATCGCATGCAGAAACTGCGGTGCCAGTCGGTGACGCGGGCGATTTGGCGTTCGGCGACGGGGAAATCCGGGTTCCAGATCAGCGAGCCATAGCCGAAAACCCAAAGTGTTTCTGACGTTTCTCGGGGTTTTGGCATTGGCTGGCTCTCCATTTGGCTTATGTGTAAGCAGGGCAAAGAGCAAAGAAAAGGGGCGAGGATGCGCGCGCTTTTGTGGATCGTGCTGGCGGCGACAGCGGTTTGGACCGGTTATTGGTGGCTGGGGGCGTCGCAGATTGAAAGTGGGGTCAAGGCGTGGTTCGCGCAGCAACCGCCGGGGGTGGTGCGTGCGTCCAGCGTGGAGGTGCATGGCATTCCGAACCGCTTTGATCTGACGGTTTCCGATCTGGTACTGGCTGATCCAGCTAGGGCTATGCAGGTTTCCAGCCCGTTCGTGCAGATTTATGCGATGGCTTGGAAGCCGTGGCATGTGATTGCGGCTTTGCCGTCTGGGCAGGTGATTACGCTGCCGGATCAGATAGTTACGGTGGGTTCTGAAAGTATCCGGGCCAGCGTGCAGGTGCATCCCTCGACCGCGCTTACGCTGAATGAATTGGTGGGTGAGGCCGCAGGGGTCACGCTGAGCTCGGATGCGGGCTGGACGGTTGGGTTCACTCACACGGCGGTTTCGATGGCCGAGGATGTGACCCGCGCGAACAGCTATCGGTTGGGGTTGCGGGTGGCCGAGATTGCGCCGGATGCGACGCTGTTGCAGGCGCTGGCGGCGACGGATTTGCCCGATCTGGTGGATGAGGTGTTTCTGGATGGCCATGCGGTTTTGACCGCGCCGCTGGACCGCAATGCGGCGACATCCAAGCCGCAGTTGACGGCATTGGAGATTGCGGATGCGCGTGTGACATGGGGAGCGCTGAAGTTTTCCGCCAAAGGGATGCTGACGGCGGGGCCGGATGGGCTGGCGGAAGGTGAGATTGCTTTGCGGGTGGAAGGCTGGAAGCGGCTGCCGCCGACCTTGGTGGCTTTGGGGCTGGTGAAGCCGGATGTGGCGCCGACGGTGGAGCGGATGCTGGGAATTGTGGCGCAGCAGGGCGGCGATCTGGAGGTTTTGCAGATCAAGCTGATTTGCAAGGATGGCCGGATGGTGCTGGGGCCGCTGCCTTTGGGCGATGCGCCGCGGATGCGAAATATGGGCGGGGCTTGAGTTAACGGCAGTAAGCCGAACCGCGCCGCTCGGCGGTGTCGAAATGCAGATGGTCTTCGTGATAGCCGTCTGATCCGGGGCCAAGCGTGGTGCCGAAGATGCCGCAAGCGGCTTTCTGGGCGCGGCGGATTTGTTTGTTATAGTCGCGCGCCACGGTCCATTCCTTGCCGTCTGAGAAGATAAATCCAGCGATATCAACGGCTTTTCCACGCCCGTGTTCCGAGATTTTCGCACCTCGGACGTTGTTGCGGCTGCGGCACATGTAGCTGCCGAAGATGTGCAGTTGCACCACCTCGCGGTTGCCAAAGGCAGGTGCCATGCCTTCGCGCATCCAGCGTTTTAGGGCGATTGCGGTGTCGCAGTCGATGGTAGCGGGCTGGCTGAACGGGATGCCGTCGATGGCGGTGACGCGGACGGGTTCGGCCACGCCGCAGCCCTTTGTGCGTGACGTGACGGGGGGAAGTTCTTGGCCACGGATGCTCGGGTCGCCACAGACGGAGCCTTTGCGGGATTCCTTTTTGGATTTGCGGCTGGGGGTGGCTTCCGGTTCCGGTTGCGCCATCGCCACTTGTTCGACTTGGGCGTGCAGTCCTGTGGGGCGGGGCTGGGGTCGCGGCGTCATGGCAACCGCTGCGATTTCTGGGGTAGCTCGTGCTGCTGGTTCAACCGCAATTTGTGGCGTGGCGGTGAACGTGGTTGGGCGGTGCCGAGGGCGGAGAATGGGAGCGGCGACGGGCGTTTCGGGTTGCGCAATAGTGGGGCGTGGGGCGGGATAGGGGGAGGATGCCGGGGGCTCGGCCACAGCCATCCCGGCCAGAGCCATGCAAAGCAGTGTGACGGGGCCGGCGGCCCGCATGTTAGACCTCGCCTGCGGGCTTCGCGGCGGCAGGGGCACGACCGAAATCGGGGGCGGAGGTGTCTTGCCCGGCCTCGATAATGCCGCGTCGGATGGCACGGGTGCGGGTGAAATAATCGTGCAGATGCTCGCCGTCACCCATGCGGATGGCGCGTTGCAGCACGAACAATTCCTCGGCAAAGCGGCCCAGAATATCCAGCACGGCGTCTTTGTTCGTCAGGAATACGTCGCGCCACATGGTCGGGTCGGACGCCGCGATGCGGGTGAAATCGCGGAAACCAGAAGCCGAATACTCGATGACTTCCGAGTTGGCCACTTGTGCGAGATGGTCCGCCACGCCGACCATCGTATAGGCGATCAGGTGCGGGGTGTGGCTGACCACGGCCAAGACCTGATCGTGGTGCGGTGGGTCCATCAAATTGACCTTGGCGCCCATGCCGATCAGCAGGGATTGCAGGCGGGTAAGGGCCGCCGGATCAACCTCTGGCGCGGGAGTCAACAGCCACCAACGATTTTGGAACAGCGTCGCAAAGCCCGCGCGCGGGCCGGAATATTCGGTGCCCGCCATCGGATGACCGGGAATAAACTGAACGCCTTCAGGAATGTAGGGGGCAACTGCGGCGATCACGGCTTGCTTGACGGAGCCTACATCGGTGACGGTGCAACCGGGCATAAGGTGCGGGCCGATTTCTTCGGCAATCGCGGCCATTGCACCAACGGGGACGGCTAGCACCACCAGATCAGCGCCCTGAACAGCTGCGGCAGCGGTGGCGAAGACGTGATCGCAGAAGCCGAGTTCCAAGGCGGTCGCGCGGGTTTCGGCGGATTTGGCATGGCCGACGATTTCACCAACCAAGCCGTTCGCACGCATCGCATGGGCCATCGACGAAGCGATCAGGCCCAGCCCAATCAGCGCGACACGGCTGTAGATCTGCGTCATTTCACACCCTTGAACTGCGCAATCGCGTGGACGACGCGGCGGCACGAGGCCTCATCCCCCACAGTGATGCGCAGGCATTGCGGCAGTTTGTAGCTGGCAACACGGCGCACGATCAGGCCCTGCTTTTGCAGGAACAGATCGCAGGCTTCGGCTTCTTCCGGGCTAGCAAAGCGGGCGAGGATGAAATTGGCTAGCGAGGTGTCGGAGGGGATACCAAGCTCGGCCAAAGCCTGCGCAAGCCAGTGGCGCATCCGGGCGTTGTCGGTGCGGCAGCGGTTGACGAAATCCTGATCGCGGACGGCGGCTTCAGCGGTATCAAGCTGGGTGCTCGACAGGTTGAACGGGCCACGGATGCGGTTCAGCACGTCGATGATCTGCTTCGGGCCATAGCCCCAACCGATGCGCAGCCCGCCCAGACCATAGATTTTTGAGAAGGTGCGAGTCATCACTACATTGCTGCGGGATTCGATCAGCGCGAGGCCTGCGTCGAAACCTTCAACAAACTCGGCATAGGCGCCGTCGAGCACCAGAATGGCTTGCGCTGGCAGGCCAGCGGCAAGTCGTTCAATTTCGGCGGCGGAGATCATCGTGCCGGTGGGGTTATTCGGATTGGCGATAAAAACCAGCCTTGTCCGGCGGTTACAGGCGCGCAGGATGGCATCGACATCGGTGGTCCGATCCCGCTCGGCGACTTCAACCGGGGTTGCCCCTGCGGCGAGGGCCGAGATGCGATACATCAGGAAGCCGTGTTCGGTGAACACCACCTCATCCTTCGGACCAGCATAGGCTTGGCACAGAAAGGTGATGATTTCATCGGAGCCGACGCCACAGATGACGCGGTTGGCGTCAAGGCTATGCACTTCGGCGATAGCTTGACGCAGGGACGCGTGGTCGGTGTTGGGGTAGCGGTGCAGGTTGTGGACGGAACGCGCGAAGGCGTCTTTCGCCTTGTCAGACGGGCCGAACGGGTTTTCGTTCGACGACAGTTTCAGCACATTGGTCACGCCAGAGACGGCGGCTTTGCCACCTTCGTAAAGTGCTATATCCATGATGCCGGGCTGCGGGCGGATTGCGTCGTTCATCGGATTCCCCAAGTGTTGCGCGGGTTTTAGCGAGGCGAGGGGTCCAATGCCAGCAACATTTGGCCGACGGCGCTGCGCAAGGGGCTATCCCTTGCGCAAATACCTCAGATGAACCCGTCCTAGACGGCAAGGAAGTTGGTGAACTGCCACGGGTCGTCTTCGTCACGATCCTCGGCAAAGCTGTTGATGCGGTTTTGCAGGGGCGTCCAGTCGGTGTAGTGGCATTCGATCCGGCCCAGGTACGGGCGCTGCACGTCGAGGCAGCGGGCGTGGTCCATCTCATCGGCCTCAACAAAGCCCATGTTGGGATTTTCGGCAACCCAGACCATCACGGCGAGGACCGCGGAAGTGACTTGCATCCCGGTGGCGTTTTGGTAGGGGGCCAAATCGCGGGCCTCGTCGATGGAGAGGCGCGTGCCATACCACATCGCGCCTTTCGCGTGGCCGTAGAGGAATACGCCTAAGTCATCGCCGCCGCCAGTGATCTCATCTGCTGTCAGAATGTGTTTGTTCTCAGGCAGTTTTCCTGCGCCATTCGTTTCGTGCAGGGACAGGATCGCATCGGGGCATGGGTGGTAGGCGTAATGGCAGGTCGGGCGATAGAGGGCGCGCGGGCCGTCCCAGACGGTGTAGTAATCGGGGATCGACAGGGATTCATTATGAGTGACGACGAGGCCGAACTGGGGCCCGACATCGGGGCACCATGAGCGCACACGGGTGTCGGCGCCGGGGCGGTCGATCCAGATCGCATAGCCAGGGCCGGATTTGAACTTGTGGCCGTTGGGCGGCAGTTTTTTCTCATGCGTGCCCCAGCCGAGTTCGGCGGGTTGGTACCCTTCAGACAAGAGGCCATCGACCGACCATGAGTTGACGAAGGTGCCTTGCGGTTTCGGGCGGGCGGAGACCTGGGTGTCACGTTCAGCGATGTGGACGCCGTTGACGCCGAGAGTCATGGCGAGCAATGCCCAATCTTGTTGGGTTTTGGGGTCGGCTTTCACCCCGGTATCTTTGGCGAGGCGCAACAGCGCCTCTTTCAGCAGCCAAGACACCATGCCCGGATTGGCACCGCAGCAGGACACCGCCGTCGGACCGCCAGGATAGGTTTTTCCCAAAGCGCGGACCTTTTCGCGCAGCGGGTAGTTGGTGCGCTCAGCGTTCGGCAGCGGCGAGTTGAAGTAGAAACCCGGCCAAGGCTCGACCACCGTGTCGATATATTGCACGCCGAGTTCTTGGCAGAGTTTCATCAGTTCGATGGAATCCACATCCACCGAGAGATTGACGATGAAACCTTTGCCGTTCGGGAACAGCGCGCGCAGGGTTTCGGCGAAGTTGGCTTCGGTGAGCGCCAGTTGCAGGTGTTTGATGCCATGTTCTGCCAACATGCCCGCGAATTCACCCGATGGCTCGATGACAGTGAACTGATCGCAGTCGAAATCAATGTGGCGCAGGATCAGCGGCAGGGTGCCGCGGCCGATGGAACCGAAGCCGATCATCACCAAGGGGCCGTCGATGCGGGCGTGGATTTGGTAGGTCATATTTCTCTCAATGCTTGTCGGTCTTGGCGGAAAGCCAATCCATCAGGGCAAGCAGAACGCCCGAGATGACGAAGGTCAAATGGATGATCACCATCCAGCGCAAGGTTTCAGTTGTCACGGGATAGGCCGAATCCGGTTTTCCCAAGCCCATGAAAACCTTCAGCAAATGAATACCCGAGATCGCTACGATCGATGCGATCAGCTTCATTTTCAGGCCCGAAAAATCGACCTTGCCCATCCAGTCGGGGCGATCATTGCTGGTGATGTCCAGCTTCGAGACGAAATTCTCATAGCCGGAAAACAGCACGATCAGCAGCAGGTTGGCGGCAAGCGACAGGTCGATCAACGTCAGGATCATCAGGATGCTTTGATCGACAGTCATCGTCAGCACTTGCGGCGCGTAGTAGAATAACTCTTTGACAAAAATCACCACCATCATGCCCAGGCTGATCACCAGCCCAAGATACATCGGTGCCATCAGCCAGCGGCTGGCGAACAGACCCTGTTCGAACTTAGATTCAAGCGTGTGTTTCTCGGACATGGATACCTCCGTTGGAAAATTAAAAGGCCCGCCATAAAGGCGGGCCCCAATCTGCCGTGGGGCAGAGATTTAGTTTTTGGCGTAGTATTCGACGACCAAGTTCGGTTCCATCACGACCGGATACGGGATGTCGCCCAGGCCGGGGGTGCGGATGAACTTCACGGTCAATTTGTTGGTGTCGATTTCCAGATAATCCGGGGTGTCACGCTCGGTCAGAGCCAAAGCTTCGGCGATGATCGCGAGTTGACGCGACTTATCGCGGACGGCGATGATATCGCCCTCTTTGACGCGGTAGGACGCGATGTTGACGCGGCTGCCGTTCACAGTGACGTGGCCGTGGTTGACGAACTGACGCGCAGCGAACACGGTCGGCACCAGTTTGGCACGGTAAACGACGGCGTCGAGACGACGCTCCAACAGACCCACCAGCATCTCGCCAGTATCGCCTTTGACACGCTCAGCTTCGGTGTAGATCTTGCGGAACTGCTTTTCGGTCAAATCGCCGTAATAACCCTTCAGTTTTTGCTTTGCGCGCAACTGAGTACCGAAATCCGACAATTTGTTCTTACGGCGCTGGCCGTGCTGGCCGGGGCCGTATTCGCGCTTGTTCACTGGGGA
>JBKJTI010000140.1:0-10499 GCA_046590425.1 Cypionkella sp.
CGCGCCTGCATCCGCATCCTGAACGTGGCAGCCTGTATTGGTGGAATCCCCCGCGTCGCTGTGCTCGGCATCATAAGGGCATTCGACTACAAGAATACTGCCCTTCTGTTCACGCACCTTGTCGTGGGCAAAATCGTTGATTATTTCACCGATGCGAATGCGGCTAGCGTACTTCCCCGCCCACACCTTCGCGGGCAGGTCCGCAATCTTAGCCGTGCTGATAGATTTTCTAACACCGCCAGCTTTTTCGGCCTCTGGCATCTCTTCAACCGTCAGACCCCGGCCTCTGATGACATCAAGCTTGAAGTCAGACCCCTTACGGTGCGATGGCATATAGAAGACGCGTGAAACGTCAAAACAGGCTTCGTCTACCATCAAACCCAACTTCTTAGCGAAGCCTCTGATCTTGCGTTCGTACGCTTCCTTCGCTGCGCTGTGGAAGGGTGCAAGCGTCGTGATTGTCAGTGGCCCCAAAAGCGGGAATAGCAGACGGAACTTTTCAAGCGGTGCGTGACTGAGCACGATCATATTGCCGTCTTCGGTATGATCCTGTTGCGATGTGATTTCGACAGACTCGATGATGTGAGGCCGTAGCTTGGCCTCTTCGATCAAGTAGGCGCGGATTTCTTCAAGTGTCGGGTCGCGGACAATGCCCAACTTCTTCAACACCGCTTCCCGTTCGCGCTGGCTTCGTGTGGTCGCGTTGTTGAACGAAGTGTAAGCGATGCAAGCCAACCCGGCGGCTTCCACCTCATCAAGGGCGTCCAAGTAAGAGTCACCTGAATCGAGGTCTAGCCCAACAAACTCGACAGTTTTCATGCCGTTGGCTTTGCGCGGCCCGTAACCCGTCGCCTTAGCCGCTGCGCCAAACACGGTGGGGAAGTAGCCCTTTGTAGGCCGCACAACGTGGTGAGTCAGGCCACCGCTGGGATCACTGCCCAGCCAAGCCCGCAAAGACACGGCGTCACTGTTCTTCCAGTCCGCCTGCTTTGCATCGCGTTCGCGGGACTTTGGCATTAGCAGAGTTACAGGGCGGGCTAACAAGGCCTGCCATTCGGGGGAGTCCTTTCCACTGACGTGGGCATTGTTTAGTGCTTTATCCGAGTCACCTGACAACGGGTCCGCATGCAGAGGCACGACGTTAGGCGGCAGGCTGAGAGGCCCTTGTTTATCGTTGGCGCTGGCGCTGGTGTCGGGATCGTCAAACTTCGATAGTGCAGGCATTTATTACTCCTAGTCGCGCACCATTGCGCGATTTTTTCTTGCCATTGTCGGCGGAATGGACTAGGATTTTGTTATCAACACATTCCTCGTCCGGTGATCGGCCCTGCTTCAACGCAGGGCCTTTCGCTTTTCTATGTGGCACACATCGCCGAGATCACAGCATCGATTCGGATGCGGGCGTTTTTCAATTTGACGATGTTGCTGTTTTGCAAGTGAAAAGTAGCTTCAAGCATCTTTTAGTTTTCAAAGTATGCTTCAAGCATTCTTTCAGGCAAACAAAGCCTCAGGCACGATGTGGTGATTGCTGACCCCGACACGCCACGCACCATGCAGCCGGAGGGCGTACTCGCAAGTATCAACAGCGCATCCTGAGACGCTCGCAAGCTGTTCTGCGCTGATGTGGTTTGGTGATACAGACCCCTCATTCATGTGAGACTCGATCTGGACAGCCAGCGCAAACACGCGGGCGGTTTCATGAATGCCGAGTCCAATGATTTCAACGAACGCAGCAAGGCGCAACGCATCGTTGGCAACCGGATGATCAGGGACTTTCAGCACATCAAGCATGGCAGCTTGTAGTCGCGCGGATTGAACCGCATTCAGTAGGGGCAGGGTCATTGTAGGCTCTCTTCTTTCATTTGGTGGTTTACAGTCGCCATCGCGGTTATTACATCGTGGCCTTCGAGCAGTAGCGCATTCAACAACTCAGCGCGTCTAATCATATTTGGTGTCGCCTCTGTCGGATATTCCGGCGACGGCCTAAAATCAGAACCACTTTTGAAACGGGTCTTATTTACGGCAGGGCGTCGATATTTGAATGCCATAGGTCGTCTTCCATGTTGGAGGTGTCAGTTATAATGACATTAAAATGTCACTTAGACTTTCGTTGCTAACATTTATTGCGGCTGTTAATATCTGATCAGGGTTATATGGATATCCCCGAATCACCGAACTTAAGCGATGATCCTCAATTACCTGAATCATTGATATTGATTGTGTGCCGCAATCTGCTAAAAGGTGATTCTCATTTATTGGAGTTAACAAACATGAGCGAAGTTGAATCAATTACGATCAAGCTACACGTTGCTACTTTCCAGTTGGCGGAGTTCGGGGAGTTGCCCTCCGACGGCGACACGGTGGCTACATTGCGAAGCCGCTTAGGCGTCCTTCAAGGTTTGGCTGACGATCTCGAAGCTGCACAAGCCGCCGTGGTTGTTCCGTTGAATTGAGGGTGGTGCACAGCGCTCGGAGGGACGCTGTGCACCGTCTTACCCACGCTGCCTGACCAAGCCAGCGAGGGGTTCTGTGTGGCGCGTAGCGACCGATTACAGCCGCTACGCGCCTTGTTGCCCCCGGTCTGACTGCCGGGGGATTCTGTCAGTGAGCCGCGCCAGCCCTCAGGGCGCGGTTACGGGCCGCGTCTTCTGGCTGGCTGTTCAGCATATTGAGAATGGCTTGATATTCTTCAAAGCTGACTTCCCCACCGCCCACATAGGGCCGTGTTCCATCGCGGCGCATGGGACCGAATGCGACAGAAGCTGACAGGCCAGAGGCTTTGATTTTCCCCGCCACCTGCACCACACGCTGCAAATTCATAGGACGAGTCCATGCGCGCGTGCGTAGTTGATCCGGGCTTCATGCGACTTCAACTGACGGCAGGCGTGGATGATCCGGGCTTCCTCTTCCGCCGTCATCTTCGCTTTCGCAGGTGTGACTTTCGCACGCTCCATCGTACGCGCGTCAGTGATCCGGCGATCAGGGGGACGGCTCAAGATTTCCTTGATCGCAGACGCTTCATGTTTTTCCAGCGCCGCTAGAAGCTTGACATCGCGGATGCGTTTTTCAACGGTAGGAAGCGCAATAACCTCTTCGCGCATGCGTTCGATATTAAGCGGCTCATCATCAAGCATAACGCACAGCCGCAAACTATGCATGACGGAATGCGCTTCAAGCAACTCTTTCGGGGTAATTGTGATTCCGTCTGATAGGGCAATCTGATGACAGGCCAGCGCCGCTGCGGTATCCCAGCGGGATTGCGCGATTTGGTCGCTCGCTAGTAGGTCGGTAAAGTAGTCTGACATAGTGTTTCTCTCTGTGTGATATGGAGTATTAAGCGGCTAGCGCGAAATCTTGTTCAAAGCCGTGCACACTGTGCACAACCGCGAATGCGGTAACGAACTTTGGCCAATATGGCAGAACTGCTTTGTCACCAGTGATCACGTATCTGAGTACCGGGCCGCTTTGGCAAAGTAGGCTGCGAAGGCTTTCCGTGTCTGAAAACCAAGATGAACTTTTCACGGTGGCAGCAAGCGCCAAGAAGAATTGATTGTGACAGTAGCGAAGTCTTTCGGCATGGAGAGGGTCTTTAGAAATCCAAGCGGTTAACTTTTCAGCGTCGACTAATGACAAACCCACATAAAGCTCCCCATCATCGCGACACGCATTGAGCAGGTCGGGACAAAAACGGCGGTACTTGCTGGTGATGGTTGGCAGGACCCCTGCCAACGAGTAACGGCGTGGATTGCCATAGCCCGCGACCGACCTCAAAAGGCTTGAAGACCAATAATTTGATACTCCCAGAATCTCGCAATGCTCTTTCGCTGTAAGGGTCAACATGTAACTTATCTGCCTGATTTATTGGTGTTGATTACTTTTACTCTATTTATCGCTTGACGTCAAGAAAACGGCATTGAACGGGTCATTTAGCGGGTCATTTAGCGATTCGGATTGGTCGCGTTGAACCTGTTTGGACCGCTGACGCGGTCTTCTGGTGCGGTGGCCTGTCTGGTGCGTCTCACTACTCAATACACGCCACCAGATCGGCGGTGCATGATCCTTAGATGTCTGGAATGCTGTAGAGCGCTACCTGTGCGCGCCGCTGGCCATCATTCTGGGTTGGTAGCGTCATGGTGGCGGGTCGGGGTGGTTTCGGTCGCACCGTCAGAATCGGGAAGCCCGATTACAGAAGGCGGCAGAGGGGTGGTGGTGTTGAGTTCGGTCGTCAGATTCACAGTGTAGGCGTCCTTTGTGTCAGGTGGGTGGGCGAGACAGCGCATCCGCTGTCCTTGCGATGCGCCGCGCGAGCTGCGCCACGATGGCGGCGGCAGGCGCGCCCTGTTCCGCGCGGGCTTTCAATTCTTCCACAAGCACGAGGATTTCAGTTTCAGCGGCTTCACGGGCGGGCAGGTTGATGATGGTCATTTTACGTCCTTTCAGGGGGTCATTCACTATCCGTGCCACAGCACGCCAAGGGGAGTCGAGTCATTTTTTCAACGAAAACAGTAAGTTAGGCTTCAAGTCGAAAATTGGGCTTACACGTTTTGGGGCTAACGCTTTGTTTTCGCGCGATACGCCACCGCCTTTTGTCACAACACAAATCTGTGACTAGGGCGTGGTGATTACCCACCCCGCCATCAGAAAGCGGGTTTCATTCGATCCAGCCCCCGGACTCCCGCCGGAAGGAATGACGGTGACGCCGCCGCTTTCGATCATCGCGGCGATTTCCGCCTCAATCCGTTCGGCTTCTGCAAGGTGGTCGTCATCGGTCCAAGCGGCGCGGGCGCGTTCTGCTTTTCGCCATTTGATACTGCGCTGCGCCATGCGCTCCTTACGTTGTTCACGTTCAAGCTTGGCCTGCTTTCGGTCGCTGATCACAGCGCACCTGCCATAAACGGCGCAAGCAGATTCAGCGGGTCCAGCGCCTTCCGGGCTGCCCGCAGGGACGGCGCAAGGTCTTCGGCGTAGAGTTCCACCACTTCATCACCGAACGGCGTAGAGCGGACCCACTCGCCACCGATCAGGCGGAAACGACAGCGGCGCATGAGCGCGTAGGCGTATTTCTTGCCAATCAGCTCTTCGAGGTCAGAGGCATCCAAAACGAATTTCGGCTGGGGATTGTGTCCGGCGTAGACGCCTACAGCGGCAAAGACGGTGGCGGCGTAGTCGTCAATCAGGCGGCGTTCGGTCTCGATAGCCATTTGGCTAAGGTGGGGGGACAGGTCGTTCATGTTGTTTCTCATACAGGGGGAAAGGAAGGTGGGGGCGGGCGAACCAAACCCGCCCCATGGCGCTTATCAGCGCCGATGACAGCCCCGCTGCCATCCTCTGCTAGGCGCGTCCTGCGCGCCCCGCAGGCTTAGCTGTGCCGTTTGACGGCTGCGTCATGCGCGCGGTGGGCGCGGTGCGGATCGGAGTCAGCATTGATCGGCGCGGACGTATAAAAGGAGTCGATGATCGACTTGTATTCTTCGCGCGTCACCAACCCGCCACCGATAAAAGCGCGCTTGTGGTCGCGTTGGGCGGGGCCAAAGGCGGCGAAAGGGGACAAGCCATGTTCGCGAATATGGGCGAGAACTTCGACTGCGCGGGGGGTCATGCCGCCACCCCGTCAAAGTATACGCCCGGCAGAACCGACTCGGCGGCGGCAGTCACATCAGCGACGAACGCGGCAAGGAATTCCTCTTTGTCGCGGTTGCTATAGGCTTCTTGCATCCGCGCGCGGTTGTAGTCGTCATGTTCATCTTCGATCAACTCAAAGACGCGCTTCATACTCAGGCCTTCCACCGAGTCGATGGCGCTTTGCAGCTTGACACCCTGCCGCAGATACAACGGCAGCCCGTCGTCAAGGCTGCGTCCCGACTTTTCGGCGGACAGCCGCGCGCGCGCCACCAGAAGGGCGCAGGCCCCCGGCGAGTTTCGGACGGCGCGTTGCAGGTCACGGATATTCATCAGATCATTCCGGCTGCGCGGGCGGCTGCAATCCGGGCGGAAGGCGGCAGGTTGCGAAGCCAGATCAAGGTTTTGGCCTCATCTTCGGCGGTCATAACGGGCTTCGGCTGCGCCGCCTTTTCAGCCATCCGCGCTGCGTCCAGCTTCCGGCCAAATTCCATTCGCTGATAGGCGGTCATGTTGGCGAGTTCGGCGTGAACCGCCGAGTCGCCGTTTTCCAATGCCCGCGCGGTTTCACGCGTCTGAATCTGCGCCGCTACTCCCGGAATCCTGCGAACATCAGCCATTGCGTTTTCATCAAGGCCCAGATCGGTCAAGATTGCCATGCGTACAACCGGAAGCTGTGCAAGGTCGGCCCGGTCTACTTTCAGCCCTTCGGCGGCGGCGCGCGATACCAGCACATCGGTTACAGTTTCGAGTCTCGCATTTTCGCGCGGGGTCAGTTCATAGTCCATTTTGGTCATCCGTGTTGGTGCATAAACCGCACATGTTCAAAATCGGCGGGGGTCGGTTCAGGGGCGGGGTCGGTGCTGGTGATAAGCGGCGCGGTGAGGCTCTTGACCTGTTCCATCGTCATCCGATGCGCGGCGGCGATGATCGAGGCGAGCGCACCAGAGGACCGCAGAACCTCTGCAATCCCGGAGTCGGTGGTGCCACCACGGCGGTGAATCCGGGCGCAGCACTTGGCCGAACTAAGCGCGATGCGCCGAAGAGCAGACAGTTCATTCACGCTGCAAGGCCCGTCACGTATTCAGAGGTCAGCGGCGCAGACGCGTGCAACAGCGCGAAGATACGGCTATGGCTGGCCCAGTCGCGCGGCAGGGTGGCGGGGTCGCCCGTCATAACGAACGCCAGACAGCCGCCATGGCGCAGGATCAAAACGCGCAGGCGTTCTGCATCGCACATCCAGCCCGAAGACCTGACAGCAAGCCCGAGTCCATGGAAGAAAGACTTGCGCACCTGCGCGATGCGGAAAGGCGCGCCATGGATATGGCCGGTCAGGAAGCGTTCCAGCGCCTCGGTGGCGGGCAGGTCGCCATCATCACCCACGAAGCGTTCACCGTCTTCCACGGCCCGTTCCAGAAGCACAGGCGCGGCGCTGACATATTTCGGCGGCAAGCCTGCCAACACATCGGGCAGGGGGTAGTGCTTTACGCCTGCAATGTTTTTCGCGGTGAGCGGCTTGAGGCGGGCGTAGACCTGCCGCATACCGATCTGGCAGGCGTCTTGATAATCTTTTTGAGTCACTCTCAGCATCAGGTCACTTTTTCATTTCATTTCATATTCGTTATTGACCTTATACTTTAATTCTGCGAACGAGTCCATAAAACCGTCGATTCGGTTCACCTTTTTTGCTGGTCGTGTTTGGCATCCGCGCATGAAGGAAAACCCGCTAACGCGGGGTCACCCACTTCCCCGCCGTCATTCAGTCGGCTATCCCTGCGAAAGGGCTATTAGGGGGCAGGAATGTTTTTCACCAAGGCGGGCGCGGTCATTGCATGGCTTGCATTCATATTCGGCGTGCTGGACGCTGTTGTTGGTTTCGCTATCGCTTTCTGGGGAGCGGACGCATCGGCAACGGAAATCCTCCGGGGCAGAACCACGGGCCAAGTTATTGATCGGGGCCTCTATTGGGCAGGGGTCGGGATAGTGCTGGGCATCCTGACTGAAATTTCCCGGTCGGTGGCTAAGGCATCGCAGGAATGAGTGAGGCCCCCGTTAGGGGGCCATATGTAGTTCACCAGTAAACTATCTTGTCCAGCGCCTTGCGCATCTGCGCCATGCCGTGCGGGGAGTGACCAAAGGGCGTCTTGTAGTGGCGCAGCTTCCCTTGCCCGCCAACGTGCCCGATGATGCCGCGCATCACATCGTCGGACGCGCCTTGCTGTTGCAGGCGGTCTATCAAGGTGTCCTTGCAGCTATAGCAAACGTGGCGGTCATTGGTCAGCCCGCCCGCCCGGATGATCGGGGCGAAGTTGTCACTCAGGGTTCCTGCCAGCGATTGCGGCGTGGTCGGTTTGCCATACACTTTCCCCCGGTGCATCGCGGTCATGCCCGCCTCAAGTTCGGCGGCAAAACCGCCTTCGGCTAGGAAGTCGGGGAAGTCGGCTAGATGGATCGAGAGAGGGATTTTCCGGGGAGTCTTGGTTTTGGTGTAGCGGATAGAGATTACGCCGTTGCTGACGTCTGCCGCCGTAAGGCGGAACACTTCGGCGGGGCGCATCCCGGTATATAGCAGGACTCGGATAGCCATCAGGAAGGCCTTCCGGCGCGATGGTGACAGCTTGCTTTTGGCCTTTGGCCCCCATGCGTCGTTCACCAGTTTCCAGACGTGCTTGATCTGTTTATCGTCAAAGGCCTGCCATCGGGTATCCTCCACGGTGTCGCCATCCTTCGGAAGACGGATGCGCGGGAAGGTCAGTTCCTGATGTTCGGGGTATTCGTCGGCTGCCCACTTCCACATCGCCTTGAGAGGGGCGAAGTATTGGTGAACAGTCACGGGCTTTACTGGCTTGTATGGGTGTGGCTTGGCGGCGGGGTCGCCTTCAAGCAGGTAGTCACGATAGCCGCGCAGGGTGGCCTCGTCATAGTGCTGCAAGCCCCGGTCGTCAGCAAACTTCACCAGCCGTTCCACCTTCCGGCGGTAGCCGTTCACAGTGTTGAGGCGCGTGGCTTGCGCCTTGGAATAGGCAGCCATCAGGACGCTAAGGCGCATCGGGTCAGACGATTCAGCCGGGGCGATTTGCGCTAGGCGCGCGTCCAGCGCGGCACGGTAGGCATTGAACATCAGCGCATCGGTGGGGTCGGTTGGCATGGAGATGGTAGGGAATTCAACGATGGTGAACACCGCCCCCGGACTGGTGACAGGCTTCTGTTGCAGGTATCGACCATCTGAGAAAGCCTGCGCGGCGAACACCGCCAAGCGGTCGCGCTCTAGGTGCGGGGGCAGGGCGCGCGCCTCTTTCAAGAGCGTGGGGGCTTCGCGCCAAATCTCTGACAGGTCTTCCTCGTTCCGAGTCAATGCTTGGCCCATGGTAGCGCGGAACGTGTCGCTTTCGGTTCGCGCTTCCGGCGTCTGGTATCGGCTGATTTCTTGGTCGTGTTTCGTAGCATAGGCGGCTGCGCGTTGAAAAGCAGAGGTCGGATCGGTGCCCAAAGAGTGTTCCCATTTTGACCGCCCTAGAAAATCGTGCAGGTCTTTCGGCACCCGGCGCTGATACTTATAGGCCCCTGACGGGGCCTTGGTGACGTGCCGGGGCAGGTCGGAATTCTTACTCTTTACGCCAGTCATCGGGGCCTCATGTATGGTGATGTATGTAGGTTGGGCCTCTCATGTATGTAGAAAAGTGGCTTGAAGCGCAACTAAAAATCGACAATACCCATAAAAACAAGGGTGTTAGGCAGTTTATGGGAATTTCAAATCCCTTATCTCCCACCATCATAACCTATTGATCTTAAAGAAACCCCTTGCAAAACAAGGGGTTTTTACGTTCTTGACTTACAAGTCACGTTACTAAACGAGAGGGTGACACAGTATCGGGCAAGGTCAGACACATGCTGAATCACGATGGCCGCTATTTTGCGCGGCTTGTGATTCCGAAAGGCCTGCGCCCGTTCATGGGTGGCAAGAGCGAGTTGCGCACCGCCCTAGGTGCAGACTACGCCAAGCCCTCAAACTGCTGCCCGGCCGTCGCTACGCTATAGCACCGGATTGCCCTTGCAGAGCGCCGTGGAGCCGTCGCCGGGGCAGGGGCGGCGTAAGAGCGAAAACACTCACCCCAGTTAGGCCGATACCCTCTGTCGCCTGCGCAGATCGCCATTCACAACTACCAGACCCGGCTGAACGAGGATGACGCCCTGAGGGAGGATAGCAGGTATGCCAGCATTGGTTATGTTGACGATGATCTACTTCAAGATCTGCGCGACGGCATGGCGGGCAAACTTAGCGATGATGCGTTGCTGAAACTGGTGGGGCCGGCGTGTCGGAAGATAGCGCTTCCTTGGCAACACCCGGCAGAGTTCGGCACGACCGAGTGGCGCACCGTCGCGCGCGCCCTGTGCGTGTCGGAGTATGAAGCGCTGTCACGCACCGTTGAACGCGACGATTGCGACTTCACAAGACTCGGCACGCACCCCCTGATTGCAAACGAGCCACCACCACCAGACGAGCAAAAGCCGCCTGTTCCAATCCGTGATCTGTTCAGAGGCTACGTCGCAGCGCGTCAATTTGAAAGGCGCCAGCGCGATGGCGGTAAATGGCAAGAGCCTGTAATCGATAGCCTGATCAAATTTGTTAAACACGATGACGCCCGGTGCCTGGCTTGGGCCGACATCAGCGAGTGGCGCGATCACCTTCTCAAAATTCCTCTGTCAGCTAAGACCGTAAGCGACATTTACCTGTCAGCCGTCAAATCACTGCTTGAGTGGGCGCGTGGTAAGCGTCCGGCCTGACCGCAGCTATCGGGCGTTCCACGGCAGCAGTTCATCGATCCGGTTGATCTTGTGGTCCGGGATACGTGCGAGGGTGTCGGCGAGCCAGGCTTGGG
>JBKJTI010000186.1:0-11177 GCA_046590425.1 Cypionkella sp.
AGGTCGATCAGCGGGCGGCCAAAGATGAAGCCGAAGATCAGCGCGGTGGCAAAAGCAGCCCCCGCGCGTAATGCTCTCGCAACAAGGAGAAGCGTAATGCTGTATTGGCTCACCGAGTTTTCGGATGGCGGCGACGTCTTCAACCTGTTTCGCTACATCACCTTCCGCGCGGGGGCTGCTTTTGCCACCGCGCTGATCTTCGGCTTCATCTTTGGCCGCCCGCTGATCGACCTTCTGCGCCGCAAGCAAGGCAAAGGCCAGCCGATCCGCGATGACGGCCCGCAAAGCCATTTCATCAAGGCCGGCACCCCGACCATGGGCGGCCTTTTGATCCTGTCGGCGCTGATGGTCTCGACGCTGATGTGGGCGCGGCTTGACAATCCCTATGTCTGGATCGTGGTGCTGGTCACTTTGGCCTTTGGGCTGATCGGCTTTGCCGACGATTATGCCAAGGTGACCAAGCAAAACACCAAGGGCGTCTCTAGCCGGGTGCGGATGCTGGCGGGCCTCGCCATCGCCGCGATGGCCACCTATGCGGCGTCAAGCTTCCATCCGCCCGCGCTGACCAACCATCTGGCGCTGCCTTTATTCAAGAACGTGCTGCTGGATTTCGGAGTGTTTTTCATTCCCTTCGGCATGATCGTCATCGTCGGTGCGGCCAATGCAGTGAACCTGACCGATGGTCTGGATGGCCTTGCCATCATGCCGGTGATGATCGCAGGCGGCACTTTGGGCGTGATCTCTTACATCGTCGGCAACTATAACTTCGCCGAATATCTTGGCGTGCATTTCGTCCCCGGCACCGGCGAACTCTTGGTCTTCGCCGCAGCCCTGTTCGGCGGCGGCCTTGGCTTTCTGTGGTACAACGCCCCCCCGGCTGCGGTGTTCATGGGCGATACCGGGTCCTTGGCCCTCGGCGGCGCCCTCGGCGCCATCGCCGTCTGCACCAAACACGAAATCGTCCTCGCCATCGTCGGCGGTCTGTTCGTGGTCGAGGCCCTCAGCGTGATCATCCAGGTGCTCTACTTCAAACGCACCGGCAAACGCGTGTTCCTGATGGCCCCGATCCACCACCATTTTGAGAAAAAGGGCTGGGCCGAGCCGCAAATCGTCATCCGCTTCTGGATCATCAGCCTGATCCTCGCGATGATCGGCCTCGCGACGCTAAAGGTGCGGTGAGGCGCAGCACATAGCAAAACCGCCTGACACTTCTGCGTCAGGCGGTTGTGTGAGTGGTTCAATCAAGATTAAAATTTGCGTCCCGCGACCAGCGGCCTCGCCCCTGCGGGTCTTGGCCGCTGGTTGGGTTTTCACAATTGTAAAAATATCCCCGCCGGAGGCTCCTGCCATAAATCTCAGGTGCCTCCGGCGGGGATATTCAGGCCAATGTGAAAGCGAAAGTGTTAAGATCCTGGCAGCAGATTGAACAGGCTGCGGTCGCCAAACATCAGCCCCGAGTTTGTGCCGAAATTATAGGTCGCGCCAATCTTGGCATAAGTTTCCGAACCAGCATCGGTATTCAAAGCCCCAAGCTCCGCGAACATTTTCGAGCTTTCGCCCAACCCGAACGAGCCGCGCAGGCCATAGCGGGTCAGCGAAACACCATCAAACGAGCCGTGATCCAGCGAAGCGCCCACGCCCACGCCGTTGCCCATCACCATGCCGCCGCTGACGCCCAGCACCGTGCCACTGCCGCCATCATCCTCGGCATGGCCAAGATAGCCCTGCACGCCGCCGGTGCCAAAGTTCTGCGCCGCCTCAACCCCGTAAATATCGGTGCGCCCGCCATTCACCGCATCCATGCCGTAAAACGCGCCAAGCGCCGTGCTGTCGCCCAGCTTATAGGTGCCGTGGGTGACGAAATTCGTCGCGGTTTCATCCGCGAAGTTCAGCATATTGACGCCCAGATCCATCTGCATCCCGAACTGCGACCCAAACGCCAGTTCAACCGAGCCGCTGATATTGGTCTTGGCCACCGAAAAATCATCGGTAAACCCCGACTGCGACAGCTTGACTTGGCCCCCCGTCATCTCGGCCTGCGCCGCCGAACCGATCAGAACAAGGCCAAGGACGGCAAGGGTGTGCTTGCTAACAACCTGCATAATAGTCTCTTTCTTATTTTTAACTGCTCAGGGTCAGCATAGACCTCGGGGGCGGTTGCTGCCAGTTTTGACGTTGGCCCATGCGAAGCTTTGCCACCACTGTTGCACTGCGGACTCAGACCGTCGTGCAGTCATGACCGCCAATAAACTTGACGCCCCCAGTTTGTCCGGCAACTATCCGGCAAGCATCCAGTGACGGGAAAACTATGACCTATTCGCCGCAAGATATCGAACTTCAAGCCAGCGTTGCAGAATTTTCCACCGCGCCGCCTCTGCGGGTTTTGCGCGACAAAATAGACCGCCTCAACGTCTCGGCAGATACCAAGGCATTGTTGATGGATATTGCCGCCGTGACGCTGAAAGTTGGCGAGAAGGTTTTGGCCTTTGGCCGCAAGGTTTTGGATTTCGTGTTCAATTTGGCCGTCCGGTTTCAGAATGTCGGTTTTGGCGTGATCCTTGCGCTGGCGCTTTCGGCGGTCTTGGCGTCGATCCCGCTGCTTGGACCGCTGATCGCGGCTTTATTGACCCCGATCATGCTGGCATTTGGCATCCTGCGCGGCGCGCTACAGGATTTCAAAGATGCCTCGCTGCGCAGTGAACTTGACGCGCTAGAGCGCCGCATGGCCATCATGTCCGCACATGCGGCACTGTGAATGAGCGCGGCTAAATCCACAGCCGACCCTTTGGCGAAGTTTGAAGGTGTCACTCAGGTGGTAGCCGATAGCCTGCGATTCAAGCGCAAATTAGCGATTGGCGAGGATGCCTATACTTCGATCAAACTGGGCCGCGCGATTAGCAAGATCTGGGACGTGGGGGGCGTGGCTGCCACGGGTGCCTGGGTTGCTGCATCGGGAACGGTAGCGGGGACGTTCTTTGCGACGAAGGGATTGCTTGCAAGCATCGGTTTGGGAGCGGCTGTTGCCACGCCCGTGGGCTGGTTGGTTGCGGCGGCTGTAGTTTCTGGCGGGGCTTATTACGGCGTCACTCATGCGCTTGGCCGCTATGCCGGGTCGCGGGTGGAAGTGATCCCGCGATACATCAATTCGCCTATTGATCAGCTTGGCGCTGCTTTGTTGGATATGATGGGGGCGCTGTCGATCAAGGTGGCTTTGATGGACGGGGTGATTGACCCGTCAGAGCGCGCGGCAATGTTAGAGTATTTTGTGTCCGAATGGGGCTATGATCGCGCATACGCGTCCAAGGCTTTGGAGTTGTTAGAGAAAAATGGCAGCCTTCGCCCCATAAAACCTATGACGTCGGCGATTGCGAAATTTGTTGCCAATCATCCCGACTGTAATTTCAGTGCATTTCAAACTGAAATAATGACGCTTTTGCGCGAGGTTGCCGAAGCGGATGGGGTCTTAGACGAGCGTGAAGAACTTGCTATCGCAGCCATCGGCGCCGCTTTGGCGGATTCAAAGTAGATAGGAACCTTCACTTCAATTCGATGGGATAATCTTAATAAACCCCTAACACCCTACCCCTAACCCCTTGATAAATCATACCCCACCCACTGTCCACGCGTGGACAGATGCCGCCTTGCCCAGCCCCCCCGGCTCGGGGCATTGTCTGGGCCAGATAAAACCGGAGGCTGCGATGATTCCCGTAAAAAGCTACGAGGGCCAAAAAGTGGCCGTGCTGGGTCTGGGCCGGTCCGGCCTCGCCACCGCCCGCGCCCTGATCGCCGGGGAGGCGGAGGCCCTGCTGTGGGACGACAGCCCCGAGGCCCGCGCGAAGGCCGAGGCTGAGGGTTTCACCTGCACCGACCTGACCCGAGCGGGCGCTTTTGACGGCGTGGTGGCCCTGATCACCTCGCCCGGCATCCCGCATCTTTATCCCACCCCACACAAAGTCATCGCGCGGGCTCTGGAGGCTGGGGTGCCTTTGGACAACGATATCGGCCTGTTCTTCCGCAGCTTTGCTGGCCCGGAATGGGACGATTTCGACCTCACCCCCCGCGTGATTTGTGTCACCGGATCGAACGGCAAATCCACCACCACGGCGCTGATCCATCATATTCTTGAGGTGGCCGGGCGGGCGACGCAGATGGCGGGGAATATCGGGCGGGGGGTGCTGGATATCGAGCCCGCGCAGGATGGCGAGGTGGTGGTGCTGGAGCTGTCCAGCTATCAAACCGACCTCGCCCGCAGCCTGACCCCGGATGTGGCAGTGTTCACCAATCTCTCGCCGGATCATCTGGATCGTCATGCCGGGATGGGCGGCTATTTCGCGGCAAAGCGGCGGTTGTTCGCTGAGGGAGGGCCGGATCGTGCGGTGGTCGGGGTGGATGAGGTGGAGGGCCGGTTTCTGGCCAATCAGATGGCGGAAGGACCGCAGGATGATCGGGTGATCCGGATTTCCTCGGGGCAGAAGCTGGAGGGGTTTGGCTGGGCGGTGTTCGCCCGCAAGGGGTTTCTGGCGGAATGGCGGCGGGGCAAGCAGGTGGCCTCGGTGGATTTGAGGGAAGTGGCGGGGTTGCCAGGGGTGCATAATCATCAGAATGCTTGTGCGGCCTATGCGGCCTGTCGGTCTTTGGGGATCGGGCCGAAGCTGATTGAGACGGCGTTTCATTCTTTTTCCGGGCTGCCGCATCGCAGTCAGGTGGTGGGGGAAAAGGCCGGGGTGCGGTTTATCAATGACAGCAAGGCCACCAATGTCGATGCCGCCGCCAAGGCTTTGCAGGCCTTCCCGAAGATCCGCTGGATTGCCGGGGGGATGGGCAAGGAGGGCGGGATTGCGGGGCTTGCGCCACATCTGGAATCGGTGGTGAAGGCCTATCTGATCGGGCACTCGGCGCGGGAGTTTGCGCTGGAACTGGGCGACACGCCCTATGAGATTTGTGAGACGATGGAGCGGGCGGTGAGCCGGGCGGCGGCGGAGGCTGTGGCGGGGGAGGTGGTGTTGCTGGCCCCGGCGGCGGCCTCGTTTGATCAGTATCCGAATTTTGAGGTGCGGGGCGATGATTTTGCCGCGCGGGTCAAGGCGTTATTGGGGTGATTGGGGTGGTCCCAACTCGGGACCATTTTTTGTTTGTTTTATTTCAAGTTGTTATGGGTCGGCGTTCAGGAAATTTTAACCTTTCAGCGGATTTGCTCTTTTTGAAATACTCCCGCCGGAGGCGTCCGCCACATGCCGAAGAAGCCTCCGGCGGGGATATTTGAGCACAGAGGATGAACCAACAGCGGGTTTGCGGCGGCGCGGGGGCTTACAGCCTGCGAAACGTCGGCACCGGGCCGGAGTTGTCGAAGAACGGCACGCCGGGTTGCGCGTGACCGTTCAATAGGGCTGTGACTTCGGCAAGTACGACTTCGGTGATGAAGGGGAGATCGAGCGCGCGGGCTTGGGTGAGGCCGATCCAGTGCAGGTGCGAGAGTTCGGTCAGGGTGTCGGAGAAGCTTTCGGTGTCACCTTGCACCCCTACGGCGGCGGTGAGGAAAAAGCGGGCGTCGAAGCGGCGCGAGCGGCCCGGTGGGGTGATGGCGCGGAATATGAAGCGCAGGGCACCGGGGGCAGGGTCGGGCAGCGAGAGGCCGGTTTCCTCTGTCAGTTCGCGCAGGGCGGCGGTGGCGAGGGTGCCGGGGTTTGGCGCGCCGTCGGGGCAGTTCAGTGTCAGGCAATGGGCGCAATCGGCGGTGAGGCCGGGCAGCGTATCGGTTGCGTCTTCGGCATCG
Source organism: Cypionkella sp. (assembly GCA_046590425.1). Classification (GTDB taxonomy): domain Bacteria; phylum Pseudomonadota; class Alphaproteobacteria; order Rhodobacterales; family Rhodobacteraceae; genus Cypionkella. Next base: position 5,774 of record JBKJTI010000186.1, read on the forward strand.
ACTGCGCCACCGGGGAAGACGTATTTCGCGGCCATGAAGGCGGCGGCGTGGCCGCGCTGGCCCATCAGCACCTCAAACCCCGCGCCCGCAGGCCGCCACAGCACAATGGTGGCGGCGGGGCGGATCGTCTCGGGGCTTGCGGCGATCACAGTTGCTCGGGCGCGGCAGCGCGGGTGGTGCGGCCAAAGCCGTGCATCCGTTTCGCCCATTGCAGCCCGACCATAGCGCCCTTCAGACGCGGCAGCAGGTAGAGCGATAGCGCCACGGTGCCGATCGAGAAAATGGTGAACAGAGTGATGGGTTCGGGGCGGTATTTCACGAAGACAAACATCAGGATCGGGGCAAGCAGATGGCCGACGATCATAATGGTCATATAAGCCGGGCCATCATCGGCGCGTTGTGCGGTGAAATCCTCGGAACACACCGGGCAGCTTTCGCGTACCTTCAGATAGCCTTTCAGCAACGGGCCTGCACCGCAATTCGGGCAGCGCCGCGCCCAGCCCCGGCGCAGAGCGGGCCAAGTTGGCCGCTCGGCAAAGGCATCGTGATCATGGGCGGGATGATCAGGGGTCAGGTGCAGGGCGGCGTCGGTCATCGGAAAATCCTGAATGCGAGAGGCATGTTCTAGCCGATGTGGGGACGAAAGTTGAGGGGTTACACGGGGGGGTGGTGCTTTGTCGCAAGCGGGACTGAAAAAATCCGGCGACAGCGCGCGACGGAAACCGAAAGCTGCGGCGTTTATCTGGGTATGAACGCCATGGCAGAGGCTGCGGCGACTTTGAGGAGAACAGCATGCTTAACAGCAAAACTGCTATTAACAGCAAAACGGCGGACAATACCAAAGCGGCGCGCTATAGAAAACTGGCGGGCAATCCGAGACTGGCAGGGTCGGCCTTGATTCTGGTGGCGGGTTTGATGGGCGCTGCGGCCTATGCGCAGGATGCCACGCCGCCGAAACCGTCGCATGGCGGGTTTGATTTCGCCACATTGGATGCGGACAAAGACGGCAAAGTGACCAAGGCCGAGGTTGATGCGTTCCGCGCTGCCAAGGTCAAGGCGATGGATGCCAATGCGGATGGCAAAATCTCGGCTGATGAGCTGGCGGCTCCGCGGATTGCAGCTTCGACGGATCGGATCAAGGTGCGCTCGGCGGAGATGGTCAAGAAGATGGACTCGGATGGCGACGGGATGCTGAGTGCTGCCGAGATGGCCGCGCGTCCGGGGCCGGAGATGCTGTTCGACAAGATCGACGCCAATGCGGACGGGGCTGTGACCCAAGATGAGGTCGATGCGGCGCGCAAGGCGATGCATGAGAAGCACGGCAAGGGTAAGCACGGCAAACACGGCAAGCATCGTCCGCCAATGATGGATGACATGATGGGTGGCCCGGATGAAGGTGATGATCCGGCGAACTGATGAAACCTGATCTGATGCGCTGATCTGTGTAAGGTTCGATGATCCCCAGAGGCTTTGGCCAGGATCGGGGCGTCAGGGGTTGGGGTTTGCGGCGCTGTCGCAGACCCCGCTCGACCACAAAACACCGATACGTTGCAAGACCCAGATTTGTTGCGAAACCCGATCTGGTGCAAAACATTGCCAGCCCGGAGCAAGCCGGGTAAGCCCGATCACAGGATGACAATGCCGCGCGATATCCTTGCAGATTTGGCCGATGAGGCGCTGGTGGTGCTCTATGCGAATGGAGACCCCGACGCGGCGCGTCTGCTGGCGCGTCGGCTGTTGCCGCGGGTTTTGGGCTATGCCGGGCGGATGTTGGCGGACCCTGCCGAGGCCGAGGATGTGGCGCAGGAAGCGATGCTGCGGTTGTGGAAGGTGGCGCCGGAGTGGCGGCAGGGCGAGGCCAAGGTCTCGACCTGGATTTACCGCGTGGTGGCCAATCTGTGCACGGATCGGCTGCGGGCGCGCCGGCGGCGCAGGGCCGAGGCGCTGGATGACGTGGCCGAGCCTGCGGATGGGGCTGCGTCTGTGGTGGCCGGGATGATTGAAGCGGACCGGATGGCGGCGCTGGATCTGGCTTTGGCGGCCTTGCCGGAGCGGCAGCGCGAAGCGGTGGTGTTGCGGCATATCGAGGGGTTCAGCAACCCGGAAATTGCCGAGATCTTGCAGATTGGCGTGGAAGCGGTGGAAAGTCTGACGGCGCGGGGCAAGCGGGCTTTGACGGCGCTGTTGTCCGGGCAGCAGGTGGCTTTAGGGTACGAAGATGGCGGGCTATGAGGAGGCAGAATGATGGATGATCTTGACGATCTTTTGGCCGGGGCATCGCGGGCGTCAATGCAGCCTTCGGATGCGCTGGTGGCGCGGGTTTTGGCGGATGCGGCTGCGTTGCAAGTGCAGGCGGGGCCTGTGGTGGTGGCTGCGGAGCCGCGTGGCGGGTGGCTGGCGGGGCTGGCTGCGTGTTTTGGTGGGGCGGGGTCTTTGGTGGGTGTTGGCTCGGCCGCGGTGGTGGGGTTGTTTTTCGGCTTTGTGCAGCCGGACGGTATGGGCGCGGTTGCGGATATGTGGGCGGGCGCTTCGGTCGATCAGGTCGATCTGATGCCGCAACTCGATGTGCTTTTGGCGGAGGAATAGGTGATGAGCGAAGCGGCTGTGGTGAAACCACCGGGTAAGGGGTTGCGGATTGCGCTGGCGGTCTCGGTGGCGCTGAACCTGGCCGTGGCGGGGCTGTTTGCAGGCTCGTTTCTGAAGGATCACGAGGATGGCGGGCCGCGCGGGGTGCGTGAGATCGGTTTTGGTCCGTTTTCCGAGGCGTTAAGCCGGGATGACCGCAAGGCGTTGCGGCGCGCGTTGCTGGCGCGGATGCCCGAGATGCGGCAGGCGCGGCAAGAGGCAGCGCAGAATGCGCAGACCTTGCTGGGCGTGTTGCGGGCCGATCCGTTTGATCCGGCCCAGCTTGCGGCGGTGCTGGAGGCGCAAAGGGTGCGGATGGCAGGGCGGTTTGAAGTCGGGCAGAGCCTGATGCGCGATCTGCTGGTGGCGATGACGCCCGAGGCGCGGCGGGCTTTTGCGGATCGGTTGGAGAAGCGGTTGCAGAAGGGCGGGCCGGATAAGTTCGGCGATGAGGGGCCACCGCCGAAGCCCTAGCGATTTCAGGATGGTTGGGTGGGGCCGGGGCAATGCCCCGGCCTTTTGCGTGGCTGGATCAGGCGGCGGTGCGGCTGATGGTGACTTGATTGCGGCCTGCGGATTTGGCGTAAAGCAAGGCACGGTCTGCGCGGTCGATAAGCTCGGATAGGGTGTCTTTAACGCAGGGAGCGCAAGCATCGGCAGAAGTGGCAAGGCCGATGGAAACGGTAACTTGCAGGGTGGCAAAATCGCCGATCCGCACCGGGGTTTCCTCAATCGCGTGGCACAGGCGTTCGGCGATGCTGCGGGCCTCAGTGAGCGAGGTTTCGGGCAAAGCGATCAGGAATTCTTCGCCACCGATGCGGGCCAGCAGATCGCCCATCCGCAGATTGCGGTTCAGCCTTTCTGCCACCTCAATCAGCACCGCGTCGCCTGCGGCATGGCCCCAGCGGTCGTTCACCGATTTGAAGCGATCCAGATCGACCACCATCACGGCAAATTCCTGCCCCGAGCGGCGGGAGATATCGGCGATGGCGGCGAGTTGTGCCATGCCGTAGCGGCGGTTGTGCAGCCCGGTCAGGCTATCAATCATCGCCAAGCGCAAGCCGTCCTGCACTGAGGCACGCATGCCATCGGCCTCACGCTTTCGCACCAGCAGCCGGACCAGACGCAGCGCAAGTTCTTCGGCGGGAATCCCATGCGCGACCAGATCATGCGCGCCAAGATCAAACGCCACCGCCGCCGCGATGGCTGAGCCGGGGCTGGATTGCACGCAAAACGCGGCATGGCGGCTGTGGGTGCGCGAGCGCAGTTCTGACATCAGCCGCAGACCAGAGCCCGGACCGTTGAAATCGGATTCGATCAGGAACACATCCGGCGTGACGCCGGAATTGATGCCTTCGGTCATCGCCTCCTCTGCCGCCATCGCAAGCACGCGGTCGGCCAGGTGAGGGGCCATATCCCGGCGCAGTTTCAGCGCACCCTCACTGCGCTGGGTGATCAGCGCGATCACGCCCGGCTGATAGAATGTTGCCGGGGCTTCGGCCAGACCCAGCATGGCGATGCCGTCGTGATGCGATGCGAAGCCTTCCACCTCATCGCGGGCGCGCATGAAACTGCGGATGCGCGCCAGCAGGCTTTGATCATCGAGCGGCTTTTGCAGAAAATCGTCGGCCCCGGCGCGAAAGGCGGCGCAGCGCGCTTTGGGATCTATAAGTGGCGAGCAGATGACCATCGGCACATGCCGCAGCGCGGGTTCGGCGCGCAATCGTTCCAACAGTTGCGGCCCCGGCATATCGGGCAGGGTGAGTTCCATCAGGATGAGATCGGGCGCTTCTGTCAGGGCAAGCTTCAAACCGCCCGCGCCATCCGACGCCAAAAGCGGGGTGTAGCCCGCAGCCGTCAGCCTGACTTTCATGACGATGCGATTTGTCGCAACATCGTCCACGATGAGTATCTTGCCGACCATTGTCGAAGCGCCTGCATTGAGTGTTAAGCTTGTGTTTCCACTGTGCCGCCGAAAGGGTTAAGAAATCCTTTCCGAAACCAATATCTCAGATACGCAATTTCCGCGTGACCTGTGCAAAACCTAAGGAAAACGGCATGAATAGGCGGGAATCTGCTGAAACTCTGGCATTGCGGGCCTTCGCTTGGCTTTTGGCGCAAGATGATTTGGTGGGCATCTTCCTTAACGCGACGGGCGCAGGGCAGGGCGATTTGGCAACGTTGACGGGTGATCCGGTGTTTCTGGGCGCGGTGCTGGATTTTCTGATGGAGGATGATTCGCGGGTGATCGGCTTCAGCGATGCCGCAGGCCTGCCCTATACGGCGGTGATGCAGGCGCGGGCAGCGCTGCCGGGGGGCGAATTGCCAAACTGGACCTGATTGCGTTTTCGGTTTTGGCGCGGCAGGGTGCGGGCCACAAGCGGATCCGGTCAGCAGGCTGACCTAATGGAGACTGGCCTAATCATGATTGAGGCGCTGATTTTCGACAAGGATGGCACGTTGTTTGATTTCCGCCTGAGCTGGGGGGCGTGGACTCGCAATCTGTTGGCCGAGTTGGGCGATGCCGATGGGCGGTTGGCCTCGGTTTTGGGCTATGACGGTGCACGCAATGATTTTGCCGCCGACAGCCCGGTGATCGCGATGACCACGCCAGAGATCGCCGATATTCTGCTGCCGCATCTGTCGGGGATGCGGTTGGAGGAGTTGCTTGCGCGGATGAACCAGCTTTCCGCCGATGCGCCGATGGTGCCAGCGGTGGATTTGCCTTCGGTGTTGGGCGCGCTGCGCGCGCGCGGGTTGAAGCTGGGCTTGGCGACCA
>JBKJTI010000294.1:0-3957 GCA_046590425.1 Cypionkella sp.
GAAGGTGATGTAGCGAAACAGGTTGAAGACGTCGCCGCCATCCGAAAACTCGGTGAGCCAATACAGCATTACGCTTCTCCTTGTTGCGAGAGCATTACGCTTCTCCGTGTTGCGCGGGGGGACGGCATGATCCCGCGCCTCATTGCTTTGTGTCGGGCGCTGGGTGCCCCAATTTGCGCAGGGCGTCAACGATCAGGCTGACTTTTATGCCCTTGGAGCCCTTCACCAGCAGAATATCCCCCGCGTCAATCAGACTGCGCGAGCGGGCGGCGAGGTCGCGGGCATCGGCCACCCACTCGCCACGCTGGGCGCGGGGGAGTTTGGCGTAAAGGGATTTCATCCGGGGGCCGACGCAGTGGATCAGGTCGATTTTGTTCAGATGCGGGTGCTGGGCTACGGCTTCGTGCAAAGCGATTTCGGTGGGGCCAAGTTCCAGCATGTCGCCGAGGATAGCGATGCGACGGCCTTTGCCGACGCGGCCCATGCCGTCTTTTGGCGTGGCTGCGATCAGCACATCCAAGGCTGCGGCAAGCGAGGTCGGGTTGGCGTTGAAGGCGTCGTCGATCAGGTCGAAGCTGGTTTCTTCCACGATATCAAGGGTGATATGTTCGCGGGTGCCGCGCCCTGCAGCGGGTTTCCATTGGCCTAGGTCTGATGCTGCGATCATCGGGTCAAGGTGCAGGGCGTCGGCGACGGCCAAGGCGCCCAGACCGTTGGCGGCGAAATGGCGGCCGGGGGAGAGCACTTTGAACAGGCTCGGCGTGCCTTGCCGCGTGGCTTGCACGATGGTGGCGGTATCGCAGAGTTTGACTTGGGTCAGGTGGTAGTCGGCGGTGTCATTGTTGCCGAAGGTGATGGCTTTGGCCCCGACTGCGGCGGCTTTGGTGGCGAGGATCGGGGTGATGCCTTGATCGCCGGGGAAAATTGCGGTGCCGCCAGGGCGCAGGCCGTCGAAAATTGCGGCTTTTTCGCGGGCGATGTCTTCGAGGCTGTTGAACGCCTCAAGGTGGGCTGCGGCGACGATGGTGATCAGGGCGATGTCGAGGTCAGCCAAGCGCGCGAGCGGGGCGATTTCGCCGGGGTGGTTCATGCCAATCTCGATCACCGCGAAGTCGGTGTCGGCAGGCATCCGGGCGAGGGTCAACGGCACGCCCCAGTGGTTGTTGTAGCTGGCCTCGGCGGCATGGGTGCGCCCCTGACCGGTCAGGATGCGGCGGAGCATTTCCTTGGTCGAGGTCTTGCCGACCGATCCGGTGACGCCGATCACCTTGGCGCGGGTGCGGGCTCGGGCGGCTTGGCCGAGCTTTCCAAGCGCTTGCAGAACGTCATCTACGATCAGCAGCGGCGCGTCGGAGGCTGTGTCGTCGGGGATATGGCTGACAAGTGCTGCGGCAGCGCCTTTCGCCAAGGCGGTGGCGACGAAATCATGGCCATCGCGGATGTCCTTCAGCGCCACGAACAGATCGCCGGGCTGGATGGTGCGGGTGTCGATCGAAACTCCGCTGGCGGTCCATGTGGCCGTCGTGCGCCCGCCTGTGGCGGTGACGGCATCGGCAGAGGTCCAGAGAGCGGGCAGAGGTTTCATAGCAATCCATCCAAGGCCGCGACGGCGATGCTGGCCTGTTCCACATCGTCAAAGGGGTAGATATTTCCCATGATCACCTGACCGGACTCATGGCCCTTGCCTGCGACCAGCAAAGCGTCGCCGGGTTGCAGGGCGTCGACGGCCAGCAGGATCGCTTCGGCGCGATCACCAACCTCGTTGGCTTCGGGACAAGCGGCCATGATGGCGGCGCGGATCAGCGCGGGGTTTTCGGAGCGCGGGTTGTCGTCGGTGACAAAGAGTACATCGGCATTGTCGCGGGCGGCGGCCCCCATCAGCGGGCGTTTGGTGGTGTCACGATCCCCGCCTGCGCCGAATACCACGATCACCCGGCCCATCACATGCGGGCGCAGAGCGCGCAGGGCAGTTTGCAGCGCATCGGGAGTATGGGCGTAATCGACAAACACCGAAGCTCCGTTCGTGCGCGTGCCCGCCAGTTGCATCCGGCCCCGCACCCCGGTCAGTTGCGGCAAGATGGCAAAGACATCACGAGCAGACTCGCCTGCCCCAATCACCAGACCCGCCGCCAGAGCCACATTCTCGGCCTGAAAGCCGCCGATCAGGTTCAGACGGACCTGATAGGGCGTGCCTTTCCACTCAAAGCGCACATCCTGACCTTTGGCGTCAAAGCGCTGGCCCAAAATCCGCAGATCGCAGCCCTCGCCAGAGCCGACCGAGATCAGGCTTTGCCCACGCGCCACAGCGATCAGCGCCACCTCATGGCCCTTGGGGTCGTTCATGTTGATCACGGCGGTGCCATCTTCCGGCAGTACGCGATCAAACAATGCGGCTTTGGCGGCGAAGTAAGCCTCAAACGTGTGGTGATAGTCGAGATGGTCTTGGGTGAAATTGGTGAAGCCAGCCGCTTTCAGCCGCACTCCGTCCATCCGGCGTTGATCGAGGCCGTGGGAGGAAGCCTCCATTGCGGCATGAGTGACGCCTTCTGCGGCGGCAAGGCTGAGCATCCGGTGCAAAGTGATCGGATCGGGCGTGGTATGGGCGGAAGGCGCGGTCCAAGCACCCTCAACGCCAGTTGTGCCGATGTTGATTGCGGCATGGCCCAAAGCCATCCAGATCTGCCGCGCAAAGGTTGCGACCGAGGTTTTGCCGTTGGTGCCGGTGACCGCGACCATCGTGGCGGGCTGGCTGCCAAACCACAAAGCCGCCGCGCGGGCAATCGCCTCGCGTGGCTCCTCAGCCACGATCAACGCGGCATCGGACTCCGCTAAAGCCTCTGCCGCCAACCGCGCCCCTGCGGCATCGGTCAAGATCGCGGCGGCACCGCGCGCCAAGGCCAGTTCGATATAGCTTGCGCCATGTACCGAGGTGCCGGGCATCGCGGCGAACAAAAAGCCTTCCTCCACCGCGCGGCTGTCCAGCGTGATGCCACGCAGCACCGGGTTGCGGCCTTCACGGGCGGTCAGGCCCAACTCTGCGAGTGTTTTTGTCCGGTCTGCCACAACATGCCCCCAAGCTTAATTCTTGACGGCTACTAGCCCATCCAAGCTGGCGGCTTCAACCTGTGGCCGCAATCCCAGCAAGGGTGCTGAACGGCGAATGATCTCGGCGGCGACCGGAACGGCCGTCCAGCCTGCGGTGCGGCGCGGCTTTGATCCGGTGTTTTCCGAAGGCTCGTCCAGCGTCACCACCAGCACATATTTCGGATCATTGGCGGGGAACACGCTTGCGAAGGTGTTGATCACCTTGTCGTCGTAATAGCCGCCGCCCTTTTTGGTTTTCTCGGCAGTGCCAGTCTTGCCTGCCACGGCATAGCCCGGCACATCACCAAGGCTGGCCGTGCCTTCGGTCACCACACGGCGCATCATCGCCACCGATTGCAGCGCCACGGCTTTCGACAAGATCCGCTCCCCCTGCATCGGCTCGGAGCGTTTCAGCAGCGTCGGCGTCACCTTGATGCCGCCATTGGCGATGCTTGCGTAAGCGGTGGCGAGGTTCAGCGGGCTGCCCGAGATGCCATGACCATAGGCGGCGGTGATGGTGACGATTTCCGGCCAGCGGGTCGGGCGCAACGGTTTCGCGCCCTTGGCTTCGACCAGCTCCACCGGTGCCGAGTCAAACAGGCCCAAAGCTTTCAGGAAAGCCTGCTGACGCTCACCACCGATCATCATCGCGATATGCGCGGTGCCGACGTTGGAAGATTTCGCAATGATATCAGACACCGACAGCATCGGGCCGTAGTTGTGGCCCTCAAATTCGTTGATCTTGAACTTACCGTAATACATCGGTGCATTGGCATCGACGAGGGTTTCTGGTGTCACCAAACCCAGCTCAATCGCTTGCGAAGCCGCGAAGATTTTGAAGGTTGAGCCCAGCTCATAGACGCCTTGCACCGC
>JBKJTI010000003.1:0-3601 GCA_046590425.1 Cypionkella sp.
CGCCACAGCACGCCCGGATTGACCGCCAATGGCGAACTGGCCCGTAACATTGATGCCGCCGATACCGCCGCCGCCGCCCAGACTCTGAACCACGATGCCGTTCGAGCCGCCCAACCTTTGACGGCCAGTGCCAGGGATGAGGACCTCGATAGGAAAGCCGAGGTCGATCGTGACAATTCGGTCGTCGACTGTGAAATCACTAGCCAGACCGCTAGCCCAGACGTTGCCCTGAATATTGGCTGCGACACGGCCGGCATTTCCGCCGCGGCCACCAAACCCACCGAGGCCGAAGCCGAGGCTGGCTCCGGATTCGAAATTCGCCGAGTACGCGCCCGAAATACTGATGCCGCCGTTACCACCGCCGCCACCCAGACTCTGGGCGATGACACCATCAGAATTGGACCCTCGGGTGACGGTATTCCCGGTGCGGTAGAGAAGCACTTCGCCGGCCGTCGAGGCCGCATTCCCGCCAAAGCCGCCAATGCCGATCGAGCCGGCGGCACCGGAGCCGAGGCTCATCTGCACCGCGCCTGAAATGTTCAGCCCGCCATTGCCGCCGCCGCCCGCCAGGCTCTGGGCCAGAACACCGCCCGAATTTGTACCATAGGTTGTGTAATTACCGTTGACAGTGCCGTAGACGCTGCCGGAGGCGCCACCGTCCCCGCCGAAACCACCAATGCCTATGCCGAGCGCGCCCGAGCCTCTGTTGCCGACCGTGACAGTCAAGGCACCGGTCAGATTGACGGCACCATTGCCGCCACCGCCTCCGAGACTCTGCAGGACAGCCCCGAAAGAGTCAGTTCCATAAGTCAGGACATTGCCATTCAGATTGCCGTCGACCCGGCGACTGATGCCGCCGTCGCCGCCGAAACCGCCGATACCGACACCAACTGAGCCCGAAGCAAGGCCCCCGACGGAGACCGCACCGGATATATTGACGCCGCCATTGCCGCCACCGCCGCCGAGACTCTGCAGCAACAGGCCGTGGGCCTGGTTGCCAATCGTCTGAATTGAGCCATTGAAGCTGGCGTTGACCGTGGAGCCGTCGCCGCCACCGCCGCCAAATCCGCCGATGCCAAGGCCGACCGAGCCGGATCCCAGGCCGCCGAGGGACACGGCTCCTGTGATGTTGACGCCGCCATTGCCGCCGCCGCCGCCAAGGCTCTGAAAGGTGACGCCGGACGAGCCATGGCCGGTGACAATTTCCGGACCCGAACCGTAACTGCCGAGGCTGCCGGTTCGGATATTTGCCGAAACGTTGCCCGTGACGGCTCCGGCATCACCGCCGATGCCTCCGAATCCGCCCATGCCGAAGCCGATAGAGCCCGAGCCCAGGCCGCCTGTCACGCCCCCAGTGATGTTGACACCACCGTTGCCGCCACCGCCACCCAGACTTTGCAGCAGTAGGCCGTGGGCGTGGTCGCCGAGCGTCTGGATCGATCCATTAAAGCTGGCGTTGACAGTCGAGGCGTTGCCGCCACCGCCGCCGAACCCGCCCAGACCGACGCCGAGTGATCCGGACCCGCCTGCGCCAATGTTGAGATTGCCGGTCAGATTGACTCCGCCGTTACCTCCCCCGCCGCCCAGGCTCTGAAAGGTAACGCCGGACGAACCGTGACCCGTAATGATGTCCGGCCCCGAACCACCAGAGGTTCGGCTGCCGGTATAGATGTCCGAATGGACGCTGCCCACGACTGCCCCGGCATTGCCTCCGCCGCCGCCGAAGCCGCCGAGACCGACGCCGAGTGATCCGGACCCGCCCGCGAGCGCGACGGTTCCAGTGATGTTGACACCGCCGTTGCCGCCGCCGCCACCCAGACTCTGGACGAAGATTGCCGTCGATCGGTTCCCGGTCGTGATCACATCGCCGTTGATCACGGCGCTTGCCATCACCTCCAACGGATCACTGCCGGAATCGCCACCGTCACCGCCCGCTCCGCCGATCCCGACGGCAATATTGGCCGCCGCACCTGCGACCGACAGACCGCCAGTGAGGTTAACGGCACCATTGCCGCCGCCGCCGCCGACTGACTGAACCACGATGCCGTTGGCGTTGTCGCCGAACGTGGCGACCGCCAGCAGCGTGTTGGCCGTATCGACGACACCGACATTGACAGCGAGGCTTGCCGCTCGTGAATCGCCCCCTCCGCCGCCCGAGCCGCCGATGCCAACGCCGATAGTGCCGGCGTTGCCGGCGGCCAGCGCCACAGCGCCGGTAATATTGACGCCCCCGCTGCCGCCACCGCCGCCCACGCTCTGAACGATGATGCCGTCGCTGTTCATGCCGACGGTGCGGGTTGTACCGGTAACAGCCAGATCGGCGTTGGCACCATCGCCACCCAGTCCGCCATTGCCACCGATCCCGACGCCAATGGTCCCCGCAGCGCTACCACCGATTGCCAGTCCGCCGCTGACATTGAGCCCACCACCACCGCCGCCGCCGCCGACGCTCTGAGCGACGACGGCGTCCGAGTCCGCGCCCAACGTAGTGACGTTGCCGACAATCCGCCCCGTTACCCTGCCGCCATCACCGCCACCGCCGCCGGTGCCGCCGACTCCGACCGAGATGCCCAGGCTACCCCCGCCGCCGATAGCGATATTGCCCGAGACGTTCATACCTCCGGAGCCGCCGCCGCCGCCAACGCTCTGCGCCAGAAAGCCACCGGCCTGGTTGCCGCGCGTGACAATACTGCTGGCGTAGGCGTTGACCCGGCCGCCATCACCGCCGGCATCGCCTGCGCCTCCAACGCCGACCGATATTGCACCGCCGGCTCCTGCGGCTCCTCCGATGCTACCGGAAATATTGAAGCCGCCGCTGCCGCCGCCGCCGCCAATTGACTGGATAGTCACACCCGTGGAGCGATCTCCGGTGGTGTCGACCCAATCGCCGATGTGGCCGGTTACCGAGCCACCGTCGCCGCCGACGCCACCACTGCCGCCGACCCCGACGGCAACCGCAGCACCGGCAACGGGGCTGACACCGACTGCGCCGGAGACGTTGAATCCGCCGTTGCCGCCACCGCCGCCGACCGACTGGATTATCGCCCCGCGGGCGTCATCGCCAATTGTGCGAATGACGCCGTTATAGGTCGTGTCGACAGTGCCTCCGTCGCCGCCTGAACCGCCCGAGCCACCGACACCGATTGCGATCGCGAGACTCCCTGCCGTACCCGAAGCGGCACTGGTCGAAACGCTTAAACCGCCGTTGCCGCCGCCGCCACCGACGGACTGCGCCATCAGGCCGGTTGAAAACTGACCCACCGTAACGATCGACCCGCCAGCATCGATCATTATCAGTCCGCCAGCGCCGCCTCCTCCGCCCGATCCGCCGATAGCGGCCGAGAGAGACGCCGAAACCGGCCATCCAAAAGGTTCGTCCGGGCTGGCGACCGCCGCAGAGATCGCATATCCGCCGGTTCCGCCCCCACCGCCGACCGACTGGACCAGCATACCTTCGGAGAAATTGCCCGTCGTATAGAGTGCCACGTCGCCGGCGACATGAACCGCACCACCATCGCCCCCGCCGGCACCCGAACCGCCGATAGCCACACTAACCGCACCGACATCCCCAGTTGATACCTGAGCGGCGAAACCGCCACTG
>JBKJTI010000006.1:0-3811 GCA_046590425.1 Cypionkella sp.
ATCGCCTGCTTGCCGCGCGCAATCGCGCCAATCGCATCCCATGTAGAAATCTGTGAGGCCTCGTCGAAGATCACAAGATCAAACTGCGCTTGGCCCGCAGGCAGATATTGCGCGACCGACAAAGGCGACATCAGCACACAGGGGGCGAGTTTGCCGAAGGTTGTCGGCATTTGGCTGATCAGACCACGGATAGCTGCTGTAGGCCGTTGCAGGCCAAGTTGATGCCGCAGGATGCCGAGTTCGGAATTGCGCGGCACTGAATCACGCGTTGGCAGATCATTGCCAAGCCGCCGCATCACTTCGACTGAAGCCATCCCGGTCATCGCATCGTCCAAGGCGCGGAAACGCAGAATCAGCGCGTCATGTTCCCAATGCGCAAAGCTGCGCAACATCGGCGCGGCATCCATCGCAAGCCGCAGCCACCACGCCATATAGGCGCTTTCAAACGCCAACTCGGTGGGGCCGATATCCTCGCCTGCTTGCAACCCGTCTATAATTGACTGCAGGCCCAGAGCCGCTGCCTGTTCGCGCGTCGCCAGCCATTTCATCCAATCTGGCAATCGCGCTTGTGACGCTTCAATGGCCATGAGGTGGGGCATCAACTGATCAGCGGCGATGTTTGCATCGCCCCCTGCTGCCGTGAACCTCGAAACGTCGGCGACGAGCGCGGTCTCTGAGGCAACCAGACGGCGCAACGACGGCTCAAAACTGCCACCATCACGCTGCATCAGATTTGGGCGCTGTTCCATCAATCGGGCGCGCGGCTGGCCTGCGTCTGTCAGCGTTGCTTCAAGCCTAGCAAAGCCATCTGCCTGATCGAGCACAGCAGATATGGCACCGACATCAGTGCGTTCGCCTGCAAAACCGGGCAATGCAGACAGTGTAGACTTGGCGATCAGCGCTTGCGCCCTAAGCAGCCGTCTAAGCGCCGCAATATCCGTGGCAGGATCGGCGGTGCCACCAACCGCATAGGATTGCAGCAATTTTTGCAGCTTGGTTTTCGCTATCCCGGCCAGCGGCCACATCTTGGTCTGCGCCTCGCGCCACTGAATATCCAGCGCTTCCAAAGGCATATCGGCGATCACATCATCCGCATAACTGGCAGCCAAAGCCTGACGTTGCTCACGGCAGGTCTGCAAAGCTTCGGCAAATGGTGCCAACTCTGCGCGCAAAGCCGGAGCGGTGTTCAAAGCCACCTCGGACACAGCAGGACGGCCAAGACGGGCCGGAGGCACCATACCCAACGCTGCCACAACTTCGGGCAAACCGACAACTGCGGCAGGATATCCCAACTGTTGCGCCAACCCGAGCCGTGCCGCTTGCGCCTCGTGCAACGTGGTGCGCAGACGTGCCGCCGCCGCAAGGAACGCATCCTGCCAGCCAAAGGACCACTCCCCCGGAGCAACCAGAGCCAGTGAGCCACCCGTGCCCAAGTCGGCCACAATCCGGTGCCGCTGGCCCAATTCGGCCGCCAGTTCACGCAGACGCAGCCAAGTATCCTGATCGTGGCAATCCTTATTCGGGAACGCCAAAGATAACACTGCAGGCCGTTTCGCCACTCGCCCAATCGCCTGATAAACGCTGAAACCCTGCGTTCCAGGCGAATGCAGAGCCGCGACATAACCGTTCAACTGGTCGCGCGTTACCCGCAGATCATCGGTGACGCGCACCCAGTCCGCAGCCCCATGCGCGCTGGCGCGATCCCAAGAACGGCCAAGTTGTGTTAAAACCGCCTTGCGATCGGCCTTGTTCGAGTGCAACTCCAACACCGCCGTGCCCAAACCGTGCCGCTCCAGCCGCCGATGGACCACATCCAATGCGGCGGCCTTCTCGGCGACGAACAACACGGTGCGACCCCGGCCCAGCTGATCGGCGATGATGTTGGTGATCGTCTGGCTTTTGCCGGTGCCGGGCGGCCCGATTAGCACATAATCGCGCTGCTGCGCCGCCGCCATCACCGCCGCCAGTTGCGAGCTGTCGGCGGGCAGAGGTGCCAGCAGCTCAGCGGGCGCATGTTTGCGGTCAATGTCGGCAGGCTGTGGCATCGCCCCGGTGCTGCCTACAAAACTTTCGGTCGGGCTGTCCACCAGATGACGAACCAACCGGCTTTCGCGCAAGTTATCGGTGCGGTCGACGAGATCTTTCCACATCAAATATTTTGCGAAGGAGAAAGTCGAAAGCGCGCAGTCCTCCAGCACCTCGAACCCAGCGACATCGCGGACTTTATGCCGCAAAATCTGCAAAATACGCGGAATGTCCAAACCACTGGCATCGCGCGGCAATTCGCCTTCCAAATCGGGCATCCGCAATTCAAAGTCGCGCTTCAAAAACTCAAGCAATGTGGCGTTGATCCGCACCTCATCTTCAAGCTGCGATAGGCGAAACTCTGATTGCGCTGATCGACGCTCAAGCTTGACAGGCAGTAGCAGCAACGGCGCGCGGTAATGGCGAAGATCGCTGTCAGTGCGCTTCCAACGCAGAAAACCCACAGCCAAGAACAACGTGTTGGTGCCGCCTTCTGCGGCATCGCTGCGGGCCTTGCGGTAAAGTTCGGTCAGTCGGTTGGTCATGTCGCGGCTAGTCAACGGCACAGAAACCTGCCCACGCGCCATCGCGTCGCGCGCCAACCCGATCTCTATCTGGCGAGCTTCCTCGGCGGCCAAATCGCGCCCAGACACCGCATGTTCATCCTTCAGCGCCAGCAACCTGAACACCGCGCCATCCGCAAGTTGGTCTTCCAGCCCGGAGACATCCGGGCAAATCATCGGGATCGCCAGCTTGGTATCCTTGAAGTTCAACAAACGGTTGGCCAATGACAGATCCAGCAACTTGCGTTGCCAGCGTTCAATCCGACCCAAAGCGGTAGTGGGCACAATTTCAATCAACTCACCGGGCAGTCGGCCCAAATCAAGCGGGCGCGGCAGGGCGGCGGCGGCGACAGCTTCTTCATCATTGCTCACCTCTTGCGCCACCCGGTGACTTGCCAGTGGGCGAATACGCGCCGCCCGCGCGCGGTTGATATCGACGACCTGAATGAATTCCGTCTCGCGCGCCTCAGACAGCCTGTCACGGCCCGCGTCCACTGCGGCCTCAAAGCCCACGCTGGGGCGTTTGGTCAAAAGCGTGGTTTCCAGTGGCACGAAATCACGCGCAGCCGCCGCCTTACGCACTGCGACCACGTCGGGCTCCACCAGTCGGCCAAAATCGCGCGCCACCAGCCAGACACCCACCCAAGAGTGACCGTGTGAGAACAGGATCGCAGTGTTGAGCCCCGCCGCCTCGAACGCCGCGGCCAGCAGCAAGGTGCTGTCCAAACAGGTCGCCAGACCCTCGCCCACGATCCGTTCTGGGTCGCGCACTTTTTGGCCCATCCGTTCAAATGAAGCAGGCGGCACAGCATAGGTCAGCCCCAGCCCCGTCGCCGCCGACCAGATCGCGCCTGCAATCATCCAGACCCGCAGCGGATCACCTGACTGATAGCCTTCCAGTGACCCGGAATGCCCTGCCGCCTCCAACAACCGCGATGCCTCTTTTAACAGCCGCGCCACCGCTGGCTGGTTAGGTGAGACGAAGGCCGCAAGAATGTTATCCATCTCGGCCAAGCCACCCCATTCATCGCGGGCAAGCAGTTCAATGCGATGTTGGGTTTGATCCGTCACCTGACCGTCAATGCTGATTTGAAAATTGATCTGGGCGATTTCGGCCTCATCCAGCCCGCCCAAAATTGCAGTGTCGAGCGGCGTTTCCAGATCGCCTAGGTCAATCCCGGCGCCCGCGGCGATCCGGTCGATCCGCCAGGATTTATCGCGCA
>JBKJTI010000071.1:0-6005 GCA_046590425.1 Cypionkella sp.
TCGTCGAAGACACCAACTACAAAGCCAAAGCAGAGTAAGGAGCAGAGCGATGAAAGACGGAATTCACCCCGACTATCACACCATCACCGTCAAAATGACCGATGGCACCCTGTTCCAAGCCAAAACGACTTGGGGCAAAGAAGGCGACCAAATGGCGCTGGACATCGACCCGCTGGCACACCCGGCCTGGACCGGTGGCTCGGCCAAACTGATGGACACAGGTGGCCGCGTGTCCAAGTTCAAGAACAAATACGCCGGTCTGGGTTTCTGATCCCAAACCGCTGCATGATCAAAAGGCGCATCCGAGGATGCGCCTTTTTCATTGATCGTAGCCGCCTCTTTTGATTTGATCAAATAAAAGGAGGCACATCATGTCAGACACAATTCTACGCGCGGCCCGAAAAGGTGAGGGCGCCATCTTGTTCAACATTACCGCCGCCTCGGTTCAGGGCCTCGGCGCCGCGCATTACAGTTCCGCGCAGCTTGCCGGTTGGATGGGCGCGCGGAGTGATGCCAGCTATGAGGCTATTATTGGCTTGGGCAATGTCACCGTGGCCGAGCGCGCGGGCGTTATTCTTGGTTTTGTTGACGTCTGCGCGGGGGAGGTGACGCGGCTTTTTATCCTGCCAAGCGCGGCGGGTCAGGGTCTTGGTGCCAGACTGCTTTCGATTGGCATGGCGCGGGCAAAAGACCACCAAACTGGCCCGGTTCGTGTGGAATCAACGCTCAATGCGGAAGCTTTCTACGCCAAGCACGGATTTTTGCGCCAAAATCTCGGGCAGTTTTCGCATGGTGAAGGTGGTTATCCGATTGCAGTGGTGCTGATGGAACATGCGGGCCAATCTGTGTAAGCTTTTTCGATGAAGTGCCTGTACAGGACCCGATTGCAGCATGAGTACGTTTCGCCTCTCCCTCTCCCTCTCCCTCTGCCTGTTGCTTTTGCCCAATCCCGCTTGGGCTGAGACGGATTTCTTTCGGAGTCTCGCTGGCGAATATGGCGTGCCATTCAATGAGGCGATGGACTGCAAAGCCAATCCGCACCGGGTCAGTTTTTTCGACAACAACCATCGCGTGCGCTTTGAATGGCGGAGCGTTATTCTAGGCTATGATGGCGGATGGGTCAGCTTTGCCGAGTATACAGTGCAAGGAAGCAATGCTCTTGGCATCGCCATGGCGCTTGATGATGAATCCCGGCTAGCGGCATCAGGCGCGCCCGTAGTCTGGGTGATGCGCCCGGTTCAAGGCTTTGATGGTTATTGTTGGGGTCGCACTGATTGGCCTGACGCGCGCTGTATCGCGCCACACATCCGTTGCCCGAACGCAGCCCCAACCTCGTAACATCACTTCCCGCTTCCCCTTTCCGCCGCTATCCGTATAGGAAGCCTGATAGACCAAAGGGGACACGCGACATGGCGCATATTATCGTTGTCGGCAACGAAAAGGGTGGTTCGGGCAAATCCACCACTTGTATGCATGTCGCAACGGCGTTGTGTCGGATGGGGCACCGGGTGGGCGCGCTCGACCTCGATCTGCGACAGAAGTCTTTTGGTCGCTATGTCGAGAACCGCCGTGCCTTCCTTGCCCGCGCGGGTCTGGATCTACCGACCCCGGATTACCGCGACCTGCCCGAGGTTGAACCAGGATCACTGGCGCAGGGCGAGAACACCTTTGATGCACGGCTGTCGGCAGCGGTGGCGCAACTGGAGGCGGTGTCCGATTTCATCCTGATAGACTGCCCCGGCAGCCATACCCGGCTCTCGCAAGTCGCGCATTCGCTCGCCGATACCCTGATCACACCCTTGAACGACAGCTTCATCGACTTCGATCTGCTCGCCCGTGTCGATGCGGAAACCGGGAAAGTCAAAGGCCCGTCAATCTATTCCGAGATGGTGTGGAACGCGCGGCAATTGCGGGCGCAGGCTGGCCTGAAACCCATCGACTGGATCGTGCTGCGCAATCGTCTGGGCGCGCAACAGATGCACAACAAGAAGAAGGTCGGCGCGGCTTTGGAGGAGTTGTCAAAGCGGATCGGCTTCCGCGTCTCGCCCGGTTTTTCCGAGCGGGTGATCTTTCGGGAACTGTTCCCGCGCGGCCTGACCCTGTTGGATCTCAAGGATACCGGGGTGGATCAGTTGAACCTGTCCAATATCGCGGCGCGGCAAGAACTGCGCGACCTGATGAAAGAGCTTAAGCTTCCAGGGGTGACAGTCTCGTTCTGAACAGCATCGGCTGCGCTTCGCGGCGCGCCTCACGGGTGCGGGTGCGTTCCAGCCGCATCTCGTACATGTCGGGGCCAGCCTCGGGCTTGCGGGCGAACAGGCCAAACCGAGCGAACAGGGCGTATCCGAATTTCATAGTGATTTCCTGTGGGCTGCATTGCGATGACCCCAATCTGGAGTTGAATCGCGGCGAGAAAATGTCCTATTGGCGGTAGTTTCGGGCCATCTTTGAAGTGGGAATGGCTTCAGTTCCCCTTGTAGTCTTGGCGGCACACCGGAAAATGAGCCATAAATACGCCAGATTACGAAGGAAAGCCGATGCCGAACCCGCTTTATGATGTGCTTTTTGCTGCGCTGGCCAGCCGCAACTCTACGTTTCTTTTCTTGCAAGATGGCAGAGAAATCAGCGGGTTGGCCTTTTATGCCCAGATCGCTCGGTTTGCCCATGCTCTGCGCGGTCTTGGCGTTCAGCCAGGCGACCGGGTTGCGGTGCAGATCGCCAAATCATCCGAGGCGTTGGCGATCTATGCCGCCACCGTAAGCATTGGCGCGATCTTCCTGCCGCTGAACACTGCCTATACTGCCGCCGAGTTGGACTATTTTATCGGCAATGCCACGCCGCGACTGTTCTTGTGTGATCCCGCAAAGGCCGAAAGCCTGCGTGCAATCGCACAAGCCCACAGCGCGCAACTGCTGACGCTGGGGCCAAACGGCGTGGGCAGTTTGCCCGATATTTCCGCAGGTCAATCCGCGGATTTCACCCCGACCGCCCGCGCGCCGGATGACCTTGCGGCGATCCTCTATACTTCGGGCACCACGGGCCGCTCAAAGGGCGCGATGCTGACGCATCGGAACCTGTTGTCGAATGCCGAGACTCTGGCAAAGCTGTGGCGCTTTACCGATCACGACACCCTGCTGCACGCTCTGCCGATTTTCCATACGCACGGGCTGTTCGTCGCTTCGAATGTCAGCCTGTTGTCCGGAGGGCGCATGATCTTCCTGCCCACTTTTGACGCCGAAACCGCTATCCACCTGATGCCGCAAGCCACCGCGATGATGGGGGTGCCGACGTTTTTCACCCGCCTTTTGGATACCCCCGGCCTATCTGAGGCCGCCAAGCATATGCGGCTGTTTATCTCTGGCTCTGCCCCGTTACTGGCCGAAACTCACTTGGCTTTCGAGGCCCAGACCGGTCACCGCATTCTGGAGCGCTATGGCATGACCGAAACCAATATGAACACGTCAAACCCTTATGATGGGGATCGGCGGGCGGGCACTGTGGGCCTGCCGCTGCCTGATGTTGAAATTCGGCTGACCACAAATGGGGCTGAGGTGGCTCAGGGCGAGGTCGGCATGATCGAAGTGCGCGGACCGAATGTGTTCGCGGGCTACTGGCAGATGCCTGAGAAAACTGCCGAGGAACTGGCCTCAGATGGCTGGTTTCTCACCGGCGATCTCGCCATCCGCGATGCCGATGGCTATATCAGCATCGTCGGTCGTGCCAAGGATCTGATCATCACTGGCGGTTATAATGTCTATCCCAAAGAGCTGGAACTGTTGCTGGATGTCGTGCCAGGCGTGCTCGAATCCGCGGTGATCGGCCTGCCGCATCCCGATTTTGGCGAGGCGGTGTTTGCGGTGCTGAGTCCGCGCAAGGGTGTGACGCTGGACCCGGTTGCCGTGCTGGGCGCGATCGCGGGCGACCTGGCCCGCTTCAAGCAGCCCAAAGCCGCCATCGTGGTTGCCGACCTGCCGCGCAACACCATGGGCAAGGTGCAAAAAAACCTGCTGCGCGCGGAATATGCGGGCTGGTTCAAGCAGGGATGATGCCGCGCATTGAAGGACCGCCGCTGTCGCAAACACACTGAACCGCACCGCCCCGGACTTGATCCGGGGCCTCATACATTGCGCGTCAATCAAATTGCCCCAGCTCATGGCCGGGGGCGGCTTGGCAAGGCGGTCAGCGGTGTTCAGGCGCTTGCGGTTCGGCGTCATCCTCTGCCAATTCGCTTTCCAGAAACCGCTCGAACGCATCCAGATCCACCGGCTCGAATTGCCCGAAGCCCTGCATCCAGACTGACGCGCTGCGCATCGCATCCGGCTCCAGCTTGCACCAGATCACCCGCCCGCGTTTTTCGCGGCTGATCAACCCGGCTTCGGTCAGAATACCAAGATGCTTGGAAATCGCCGTCAAACTCATCTGAAATGGCTCTGCCACGTCTGTGACGGCCATGTCATCTTCCAACAGCATCGCCAAAATCGCCCGCCGTGTTGGGTCGGCGAGGGCGGAGAATACGATGTCGAGATTGGCTGCCATGCCGCAACTATCACAAGCCTTCACAGCATCGTCAACCAAATGGTTGAATATGCAAGCCGCTGCTAAAGCAGGAAAATCGTAGAGTGGATTTCCAACAAGTCACTGCAACCTTAAGCAAAATCAAACACTTACCCATTCTCTTCGCCTCTTGACTCAAAGCGCCCCAATCCGTAGGTATCGCTCAACCCTCTGGAGGCTTTTGCCGTGGTATCTGACGCAGATCGTGAGCGCCTCGCCGCACTCGAAAAGCGGATCGAAACCGCAAAAGCCGCCGCCGCGCCCCGGCGCAGCGCGAATGAGGATAAGCATCGTCAGGCACAACTCGCCTGGCGCATGGTGATTGAGCTGGTGGCCGGTCTTTTGATCGGTTTCGGCATCGGATACGGGCTGGATACCTTGTTTGGGACCATGCCGATCTTCTTGGTGCTGTTCGTGTTGGCAGGGTTTGCGGCGGGGGTAAAAACCATGCTGCGCTCGGCAAAAGAGATGCAGGACAAGGCCGCTATGATGGCTGACCCGCAAGCAAACGCCGCTTCGGTGGCTGATGATGAAGAGGAAGACTGACGTGGCAGCCGAAGCGCAAGAAGGTGGTTTGTCGTTCCATCCGCTCCAGCAGTTCGAGGTTCATCCGCTGTTTGGCGATGGCCCGATCCATTGGTATACCATCACAAACGCAACCGTCTGGTTGCTGTTGGCCGCTGTAGCCGTGGTGATTTTCTTCGTTGTGGGCTCGGCTGGCCGTAAGATGATCCCGTCGCGGATGCAGTCGATCGGTGAGATGGGCTATGACTTCGTCCACAACATGGTCGTCGACGTGACCGGACAAGATGGCGTGAAGTACTTCCCGATGGTGATGACACTGTTCCTGACCATCGTGTTCTCGAACCTGCTTGGCCTGCTGCCGGGTTCGTTCTCGCCAACTTCGCATATCGCGGTGACCGCGATCATGGGCGTCGGGGTATTTCTGTTTGTCACCCTGCTGGGCTTCTGGAAGCACGGTTTCCACTTCCTCGGCCTGTTCTGGATGAAAGATGCGCCGCTGATCCTGCGTCCGATTATCGCGGTGATCGAGTTGATCTCTTACTTCGTGCGCCCGGTCAGCCACTCCATTCGTTTGGCGGGCAACATCATGGCAGGCCACGCGGTTATGAAAGTGTTCGCCGCCTTCGCACCGATGATCCTGATTTCGGGGATCGGCGTGCTGGTAACGCCGGTGTCGGTTCTGGCGATTACCGCAATCTACGCGTTGGAGGTTCTTGTGGCCTTCATCCAAGCCTATGTCTTTACCATCCTGACCTGCGTTTACCTGAAAGATGCGCTGCATCCGGGCCACTAAACGCAAGTTCCAACCCCATCTAACCTATTCCATCCTAAGGAGAATATCATGGATCTCGCAACCGCAGCCGCACTCGGCAAATTCATCGGCGCTGGTCTGGCCGCTATCGGTTCCGGCGCAGCCGCAATCGGCG
>JBKJTI010000222.1:0-40101 GCA_046590425.1 Cypionkella sp.
GATCCTGGACAAGCTGCGGTCTGCGTTCATCGAAGGCCACAAGTCCGTGGTGCTGGTGGCCCCCACCGGCGCCGGCAAGACGGAAATGGCGATGGCGCTGCTTGGCGCGGCCTCGGACAAGGGCAACCGCGCGGCAATGATTCTCGACCGGATCGTGCTTTGCAATCAGACCAGCTCTCGGCTCGACTCGTACGGCATGGATCACGGCGTCATGCAGTCCGGCCACTGGCGCTATCGGCCGCATGAACGCATTCAGGTGTGCAGCGCGCAGACCCTCGAAAAACGCGGCTCGCTTCCGGGGATGAAGCTGCTGATCGTGGACGAGTGCCACAACACCCGCAAGCAGACCATCGAATTCATCAAGAGCAACCCCGGAGTCATGGTTGTTGGCCTGACGGCAACGCCGTTCACGAAGGGCCTGGGCAAGACTTACAGCACCGTGGTGTCCGCGATCAGCACGCGCGAGCTTGTGGAAATGGGTTCGCTCGCGCCGCTGCGCGTCTACATCGCCAAGGAAATCGACATGACCGGCGCGAAGAAGATCGCGGGCGAATGGTCGAGCGCCGAGGCCGAAGAACGCGGCATCAAGATTACTGGCGATGTGGTTTCCGAGTGGGTCAAGAAAACGCATGAGGTATTCGGCGGGCCGCGCAAGACGGTGGTGTTCGCCGCTGGCGTGAAGCACGCCGCCGACCTGGCGCAGAAGTTCACCGATGCGGGCTACAACTTTCTGAGCCTTTCCTACAAGGACGATGACGAGTTCAAGGCCGAGGCCATCAAGGAGTTTGCCAAGCCGGACAGTTCGATCATGGGACTGGTCGCCACTGACATTCTCACGAAAGGCTTTGACGTGCCGGACGTGATGATCGGCGTCAGCGCGCGGCCGTTCACCAAGTCGCTATCGAGCCACATTCAGCAAATGGGCCGGGTCATGCGCCCGTGCGATGGGAAATCCTTTGCGCTGTGGCTTGATCACAGTGGCAATTACCTTCGATTCTCCGAAGACTGGGAAGACGTTTACACCAACGGCGTCAACGAGCTTGACGACGGCAAGGAAAAGCCGAAGCCCGAGCCGACCGAGAAGGAAAAGGAAGCCGCCAAGTGCCCGCGCTGCAACGCCTTTTGGCCTGGGCGTTCCGACGTTTGCGCGTGCTGCGGATTCGTCAGGCCGCAGCGCAACGATGTGACGGAAAAGGCTGGCGAGCTTGTCGAATACAGCGGCGGCAAGAAGCTGCCTAGCCGGGATGAGCGGCAAGCGTTCTACAGCCAGCTCGTCGCCATCTCGGAAGAGCGTGGATACAAGCGCGGCTGGGCGTTTTTTAAGTACGAGGAACGCTACGGGGTGCAGCCCAAAGGGTTCTCCAATGTGCCGGCCGAGCCGTCCTACCAGACTCGCAAATGGGTGCAGTCTCGCCAAATTGCTTGGGCGAATTCGCGCAAGAACACGCAAGGCGCGGATGCGATGGCCGCGTGAACTTCATCCAGTTTGCCCGCGCCTGCGGAATCATCATCAACGACTACCCGCCAGTGGGTAAGTGGGTTCGCTTGCCGACCGACGATCACCCGAAGACGCGGAACGGCGCAGTGAAATTCATGGGTGATTTTGGCTTCGCGCAGAACCATGCGACACAGACCGAAGTCTCGGTATGGCGTGACGAGACTTCGACGCCGGCCAACCAGGCTGAGATCGCCCGGATGGCGAAAGCGGCGCACGCGCAGATCGCAGCCGGTCAGCATCGCGCCGCAGAAAAGGCCGAGTGGATCTTGAGCCAGTGCGAGCTGGCGACACACCCCTACCTTGAAGGCAAGGGCTTCAAGGACGAGCGGGCGAACGTCTGGGAAACGGACACGGGCCGGGTGCTGGCAATCCCTATGCGCGTCGGCCGGCAAATCGTCGGCTGTCAGCTCATCGACGAAGCCGGGCAAAAACGCTTTCTGTCCGGCCAGCGCACCAGCGATGCGGCCTTCGTGTTCGACAACCGGGGGCCTGCGGTGCTGTGCGAGGGCTACGCGACGGCGCTTTCTATCCAGCTGGCAATGGCAGCCCTTAAAACGCGCTACACGCTGTTTGTCTGCTTCAGCGCCCATAACCTAGGGCGCATCGCCAAGACGCTGCCTATGGGCCTTGTGGTTTGTGACAACGACGCTTCCGGGACCGGCGAGAGAGTCGCCAAGGAATCCGGCTGGCCGTACTTCATGCCGCCTGAGATCGGGTTCGATTTCAACGACCTCCATCAGGCCACATCTCTTTTCAAGTGTTCGCAGGCGCTGCGCGCTGCATTACTGGCGACATGAACATGGCAACCAAAAAAACGCCGAGACATGACACATGGATGCCGCTGTACGTCAGCGACTACCTGTCCGACACGATGCACCTGAACGCTGAGCAGCACGGCGCCTACCTGCTGCTGCTTATGGCCGCGTGGAAGGCTGACGGGAAACTGCCGCACGACTCCGGAACCCTGCAACAGATCACCCGCATGACGGCGCCGCAGTGGTCGCGCGCCGAGCCTATCCTGATGCGCTTTTTCTTCATCACCGAGGACTTCTGGATTCACAACCGGGTACGCACGGAACTGGTCAAGGCCAAGGAGATGGTCGACAAGAAATCAGCCGCTGGAAAGAAGGCCGCTGCCGTGAAGTGGGGGCTACGTGTTGACTAACAAACTGATGACAGACGGTATGCGACCGCATAACGAACGCATTGCAATCGCATTACCAGCGCAGTCCGGTCGCAATGCGTGTGAATTACACCTTCACCTTCACAGGTATTTAGCTGACGCTCATACCTGGGGACAGGCCATGAAAGACATGGATTCAGGGGGCATCAGTGAATGACTCTTCCCTCCGTGGCCTTCTCAAACGCGCCCGCCGCTACGGCCTGCATGTACTGCCAAAACTGGCGCCCGCAGTACAACTTGCCGATGGCTCGCCAGCACTACGCGCGCTGCAACCTGGGGCCGAGCTGGACGTTTCTGGCGTTCAACCACTCGTGCCCGCAGCATCAACCGGCTGCAGCGGAGATTGTCAGTGCCAGAGTCCGGTGGCTTGCTGCACCACAGAAGCGAAAGAAGTGACATGAGCAAATACCGCAACATCAAAACCGTAGTTGACGGCCACGTTTTCGACTCAAAGCGCGAGGCCGCACGCTGGGGTGATCTGAAATTGCTTGAACGCGCCGGGCAGATTTGCAACCTGAAGCGCCAGGTTCCGATTGTGCTTGCCGCCCCGGTGAAATTCGAGGGCGAAGCGCGCACCAAGCCGGCGCTACGCCTGATCGTTGACTTTGCCTATGACGAGATCACCAGGACGGCAAACGGGATGAGTTTCAGCAATCGCGTGCTGGAGGATGTTAAGGGGATTCAGACCACGGCATTCAAGATCAAGCGGCACTTGCTGAAGGCGCTGCACGGCATGGATCTAAGGCTGACGGCATGAGAGCCCCAACCCGACCCGAAGCCCTGCGCGCACTTGAGGACTGGCAGCGCCTGCACAACACGCTAGTCAATCACGTAGCGGCCGCACAAGCCGCTGGCTGTCTCGACATCAACGGCCCCCTGTGGGATGTCATGTGGCGCGTATTCGATTCCTACACAAAAACGCTTGCGCTGGCGCTTGACGCCGGCGACTGGCTCGATTGGTACTGCGCTGAAAACAGCATGGGCGCGAAGAGCATGTATGCCGGTTACGACGGCAAGCTGCGCTGCATCAAGGACATCAAGGGCTTGTTGCGGCTGATCGAGATTGGGCGCAAGCGCGAGCTGGCGGGGCACGCATGACCATTTGCCAGCGCTGCCGCCGCCCGCTGAAAACAGCAGCCTCTGACGGCTACGGCCCGAAGTGTCGCGCCAAGCTCGACCCGGCGAAAGCCGAATCTGCGGTGCTCAGACGGCTCGCGGTGGAGCTAGATATTGCCGTGCACAAAGCACGCGGCGAAACTGCTGCTGCGTTTTTTCTTGCGCGGCATCGGCTGGGGATGTGGCCGTGAAGCATACCTACATCCTTGTTCACGCTGAGGCGCGCAGAAGGGCGCAGGAAGCGCTCAGGACGGCCCCAGACGGCTTCGTAGTGACGGTGGGCGAGCCAAGCCGCAGCCTGGAAGCCAATGCCGCCATGTGGCCGATCCTGGAAGCATTCAGCAAGCAATTGGAGTGGCCGGTTAACGGGCGCATGGTGAAGATGCCCGCCGACGATTGGAAAAATGTGCTCTCCGCAGCTTTCCGCAAGGAGCAGGCCCGGCTTGCGATGGGTCTTGACGGCGGGGTAGTGATGCTCGGCCAGCGCACCAGCAAATTCGCAAAGAAGGAGTTCAGCGATTGGCTTGAGTTTCTAAATTCCGTGGCCGCTGATCGTGGCGTCGTCGTTTACGCAGACGAAGGACAACCCGCATGACCGCAAAAACCGAGCGCGAGAAACTTTTGATATGCAAGAATTTTCTCGAAAAAAGAGGTTGGGTGGTAACGCGCGGGCTGATGACGGCCGAGCAGCTTGCGACGATATTGCAGGTGGCGCCGCAAACTATTTCTAACTGGCGCTCGCCGAGTAATCCGAACTTCGTACCAGACTTTCCGCAGTGGGTGACGCTATCCACGGCCACGAAACGCCGCACGCGAAGGTGGCGGGTGGATGACGTTACGGCGTGGCTCGACAAGCGGACAGGCCGCACAGACGACGCGCCGGGCGACGAAGAGATTGCAGCATGACCGATTACATAGACGTGACGTGGCCTGACCATGAGGCGCTTCGCGGAATCGGTGACGTGAACAGCGATGCCAAGGGCTCGGGTGCCCGCTACAACACCGGAAAGCCCGACTATTCGCTGATCCCGCTTTGCACCATGGAGGACGAGGCCCGCGTCTGGATGTACGGGCAAGCCAAGTACGCCGCATTCAATTGGGCCAAGGGCATGGCCTGGAGCGTCCCGCTGGCCTGCTTGCTGCGCCACATGGCCGCATGGCAGCGCGGCGAAGAGAACGACCCGGAAAGCGGCTTGCCGCACCTTGCGCACGCGATGTGCAACCTGCGGATGCTGACGCTGTACGCAAAAACGTACACCGAAGGCGATGACCGGCCAAAGGAGTGGCTATGAACCTGCTCGCTCCCCTCGGCGCGGCCTGCTTGATGTTTGTCGTCTGGTTTACCTGGTGGGCATCGACCAGCCGATGCGCCGGTCCCGGCCAAACCCGCAGAGAAGCGATTACCGAAGCGTGGACTTCGCTCGCGGTTGGGTTTGCCATCAATTACGGCATGAATATTGTCGTGATTCCGCTGATGACCGATGGGTGCCACACGACGCCTGGCGGCAACTTCTGGGGCGGTTGGATCTACACCGGAGTTTCAATCGTGCGGCAATTTTTCATCCGGCGCGCGTTCAACGCGATGCACCACAGGAAGACCGCATGAAATGGCTTGACCGCGACACCGTGAGGGCGCCGTACTTGACGCTTTGCTTGAGCGAGGCCGCGTACCTGAAAGCCGCGAGGCATTGCGAGGTACCGCCTGACACCTGGTTGGATGTAAATCGCCACGTCGCGCTCCTTCATACGTGGGAGAAAGGCGGCCGGTTGACTTGTGTTGTGTGCCTGCATCCAGGCGGCGATCCGATAGAGATTGCAAGCTCCTTGATTCACGAGGCCGTGCATGTCTTTCAGCGCCTGTGCGACTCCATCGGCGAGAGCGAGCCGAGCCGCGAATTTGAGGCTTATTCGATTGAGCGGATTGCGGAGCGATTGATGCGTGAGTTTGTCAGGCAGACGAGCAAGAACGCGAAGCCGCCCCGCGCACTGGGCGGCAATCTATGAAAGCTAAGACATGAGCAACGAAGCAATGGACCAAAGCAAAGCAATAGGCGGCGAATGTGCCCGCCGCGATAAGTACTGGAGCGAGCTGGACGACGCCGGGAAAATCGAGCGAATGCACGGCGTGGTGCTAAGCCTGCGCTCTCAGCTTGACCAGTCACAGCAGGAGTTGCATTCGCTTCGTCAACACCAGCATGCCGCAGATGGGGCGCTCATGGTTCCGCTGCAGGAGTTCGGCTACGGCTCGTCGATTGGGAGCAGCAATCGCATCGGTGGCCCGCAGCAAGCCTACTTCTGACCAATGAGTTTCGCCCGCTACACCACCCCCACACAGCAGGAGCGCCAGGACGCCCGTAGCGCCCGCATGGCCGCAATGGCGGGGGAAGTGGCCCGCTCATCCCGCTCGCGCGCTGTGTGCGGTCCTGCGGTCAACGGCGGGGCGAATCCGAAGGAGTCCGCACCCGTGCGCAGCGAGCCGTACCGCCGCCTTGTCGCCGCCTTGCCGTGCGCAGCTTGCCGAGTGGAGGGCTATAGCCAAGCCGCGCACCCGCCGCCCACTGGGAAGGGCCGCAAGGAAAGCGACATGGACTGCTTCCCGCTTTGCTGCACCCGGCCGGGCATCGTCGGATGCCATGTCGAGTTTGATCAGATGCGCCTGATCCCGCGCCCATCAATGCGAGTGCAGGCGCAGATTTGGGCCGCAGCGGCGCGGACGGCGATTAAGCAGAACGATAAAAAACTATTGGAGCAAACGACATGAGCTACAACCGACAGCCAAAGAGCGACGAACGCAAAGCAATCGAGGCTGTGATGTGCCGGGCAACAGCAGCCAAGCCGTTGTCTACGCGGCAGATTACGGATCTAGCCGGCGCGCAGTACAGCGAGCGAGCGCAAAGAATTATTTGCAATATCGTCGCGTCCGGGGACGGCGTACAACCTGCGGCCGGGGCGGGGCGGATCGGGCCTGTACGCATGGGGCCAGCCGACAATCGAAGTGCGCGAGCCGATCAGCCGCATGACAGGCACATACGACGGGCGCGACTTGAAGCCATTTACCGGGCGCTCTGAAGCGATGCGCGCGTACGAGCTTCCGAGTAGAGAGGGCGATCAGCTCGTACCGCGCGAGCGCCCGATGATCATCAGCAGCCGTGTGACGCAGCTCACGGGGCGGGCGTGAGCCAATACGAGCAAATAGCCGCAGCGGTGCGCCGGATCGGTATATGCACGGCGCCGGACCTGATGCCGTGCTTCCCGCAGATGTCGCATCTGGCGATCATCAGCGCATTGCGCTATGCCAGTAAGCGCGGACTGATCACGCGCCTGGGTTCGGCGGGGGCGCTGCATTTGTACGGGGCGGTAGATTAACCACGAAGGAGATAGACATGAGTGTTGAAGCGCTGAATAGATGGACTGTCGCCAATCGCCCGGATTTATCTGGGTTGATCAGTGACTTTGAGGGGGCAACCGGAATCAAGTGGACATCCCGCGACGAGCTTGATGCAACCTGCGCCCAATGGCTCGAAGCCCTCAAGGCACAAGCCGCACCAAAGCCGATGACGATCAGTTTTGCTGGCGGGGGCTATCTAACCGGCGAAGTACGGACAAACCTCCCGTCGTATGTCCGCTTCCCTCGCGGCGATGGGGCGGAAGAGGTTTCGTCCGAATGGGTACGCACCCGCGACTTCGGCACTGGCGTCACCGTCAGCGACGGCACGCTGTCAAGCGTGGGGGAAGCGCCCCTGCCCGAATCCGCCCGCACCCGCCTATCCGCACTCATGCCAACACAATCCGACAGCGCAGCAAGCCGAGCCGCACATCGGATGTGGGCGCAAATGATGGCCGCGATTGACGAGCCAACGACGAAACCGGCGGTGAATGGGATTGGGAGGGTGGCGTGAGCAATGTGGCCCGCTGGTTTATCTACGCGGTTGGAGTCGCGCTGATGTTTGACCTCACTTACGTGGCTGGCGCGTTTCTGATTGCCGCCGCCATCTGGGCCAAATAAAGCACAACAACGAAGGGGACACATGGCAACAACGACGGCAGTACGAAACCGATACGCAGGCGCGGTCAACGCCCGCAGTCTGATCGTTGACGACCGCACCACAATGAGTGATAGCGATGTCCTGGCCGCAATGGGCTTTGCCGATCGCGCCCTGACCACCGGCAAGCGGTGGATGAGGGTAAGACCAGGCGAAACCCCGAGGCAGGAACCAGTGCGCCCGGCGCCGCTCGCCGCGTCAATGGCCCGCCTGTTCGCTGGCGACAACCGCGCGGCGCATGAAATCGTCAAGACAATGGCTGACATGGCGTTCGAACGTTCGTTTGTGCTGCGCGTCAAATTGCCCCGAGAACGTGCTCACGACATGGCCTGCATGTGCCTGGCCTTCGCCCGCAATGGCACCTGTCGGACCTGTGGCGGGCACGGCAAGACGCTGATCCCCGGTAGCCCCATCCACAGCCAACACGACTGCCAGGCGTGCCGTGGGCTGGGCAAGGTGCCATTCGAGCCGCAGTTTCGGTTTGAGCACCGCGATCTAGCCCGGTGGCTGCTGGATGAATTGGAACGGGAAGCGGCGCTGGCGTTTCCCGAGGCGGCGCGCAGTCTAGCGACGGATATGGACCTGTGAAAATAACCCTTGCGGCGTGTCAGTTTGTGTGCTACGCTTGCCCCGTCCGTACATAGAGGCGGGAGTTCCGCCTTACAAGATCAAAGCGACCCAACCCTCAAGGGGATAGGCGTCGGCTGAAACAGCGCAAACGCAACGCCTCACCGAGCTTTCGCTACGTGAGAGTCGGCAAGTAGTGTGTAGGGACCATCCTCCCGCATCCGAACGAGGCGTGCCGTTTGCTCTGTCATGCGGCGTTGAAACAGACGCCAGAGTCGTGGTGAGTCGGCAGACAATATCCACCGACCGAAGCCCCGGTAGTCTCAATGGTAGAGCGCGGTCGGCAGACTGAGGTTGTGGGTTCGAGTCCCACGCGGGGCCAGCAGAGCAAAACTTTTCGCGGACGGGGGAGAAAGCAACCCGCTAGGCTCATACCGTTTCAGGCCCGCCAAGCGCGGGCTTTCCTTATTTCTGCCGATCAACCCGCGACCGGGCACGCAACAGACGCGCAGCAACGGCTCTGATGGCCGCATGATCGGCCCTGTGGGCGTAGAGATCGAGCCGGGCAAGCCCCAGGGCCTCCCGGCGCTGGCGCATCGCTTGGAGGCGTTCTAGGGATGTTTTAGCGGTCATGCCAGAATCGCCGCGATTTCGGAATCCAAGCGCCGCGCCTCTTGCTCGCTGTAGCCCTCCGGGTCACGTTCGGCCCATGAGGCGATGGCGTCATTGATTGCGCCGACCTGATCCGCTGTTGGCTCGGCGCCGGACAGACATTCGCGCGCCGCACCGCTGCACAAGTAGCCGTTCGGGTCAATGGTGCCGGAATTGGTGATATAGCTCATTTTCATCTCCTAGTAGTGGCTATCGGGTGGAATCAGCGTATGGGTTACCGGGCCACGAGTCATTGATCGCTTGCGCCGCCGCGCTTGCCCCATCCCGAGTCTTTCCGGCGCGCAGATTGGCGTCGTAGACATCGCCGCATACCTCACCGATAGCCCCGGCTTCGGCGCACTCGACGGTTTCGCCAGCCTTGATTGCCCGACTGCGCGACTGCGCGAACAGCACCTGCAATTTTTCGGGGAGGTGCGATGCGTTGATTGTGCTCATTTTCATTCTCCTGGTAATCGTGCGGATCGCACTCCATAGCCCCCACTGACAGGGGCTATCGGGTGGAATCAGGCTGAGCAGCGGGCGAGCGCTGCGGCGTAAAGGGGAGATCCGGCGAGGATGCGGGCGCGACCCTTCTCGAAATAGTCCGTCATCGTGTCTGTATTGTTTTCGTAGGAGTCGCCCAGGACTTCGGCCAACTTGCGACCGTCTGCATGGTCCTTGGCGTACAGCGTCACGCAATCTTGCCCGGTCGTCGTCATGCGAAACGCGCTGTAGCGGACGCGGGCCTTAACGGTGCCGTTGGTGACGTAGTGGGCTTGAAACTTGATCATGTTGCGCTCCGGTTGGTTGATGCCTGAAGTATATACCGCGCAACCGGTAACGCAACCGGAAACCGATCTATTTGTTAGGGGTTATCCCTAATCACCCAAAGCTAGGGCAGCGCCAGCCGCCAAAACACTAGACCCCGCAGCTCGCGCAGCACAGGGGTCAATTAACAGACCGGCGCTCGCCCAGCCCCACTCACTCCTGCAGCGAGAAATGATCGACATCAGACACACCCAATGCGGCGGACAGGTCGGCTGGTACACGGGAGGCGAGGACGATAACGTGGTGCGCTCCAGTGGATTCATCCGCCTGGACGGCACCCACCCGGAATTCGGGGAGAGATTCGCCGAGGTCTGCCCAGCGTGCGGGCAAAAAATAAGCGCGATGGAGCTAAAGCGCTGCTTTGGCGAACCCGCAACCAACCCCACAAAACCGGCAAACAACTGAGCCCCGCGCCTTCTCCGCGCTGTAGGCAAGGCCAAGCCGGCGCCATCGGCAGGAGCGCAATCAGCCGCGCGGAAGCTGGACGGAACTGGACCAAGGCCAGAGGGACCGCGCCAAGCACGCACCAACAACCGAAAGAACGCAATGGACATGGCAAACATGCAATCCCAGCAGCCCGCCGAGGGCGCACAAGACCCCGCAGCCCTGCTCAAGCAAGCCCAGGAGCTGATCGGCCAAGCGCTGGCGGCAATGGGTGGCGCCGAGCCCGATATGGCCCAACAACGCGCAGAAATTGCAAAGTCGGTGTTCAGCGGGCAATGAGGCATTGCCCCGAGTGCGGGAGAGATACGGAGCGATATGCGACAGGCGACTGTAAGCCATGTGCGATCTTGCGGTCGGGAGCCTACCGCGCAGCCAATCCAGAGGCGACAAAGGCGAACCGAATTGCGTGGGCGGCTGCCAACCCTAAAAAAATGAATGGATATAAGGCGGCGTGGCGTGCCGCCAATCCAGACAAGGCGAGGCTGCTCATCGCGGCTTGGGCAGAGAAAAACCCTGAGGCCATTCGCATCAAAGCCCACAATCAGCGCGCCCGTAAACGCAGGAGTGGCGGGACTCTTTCTAAAGGCTTGTCCGCGAAGCTATTCAGCTTGCAGCGTGGCAGGTGTGTATGCTGCCAACAGCCGCTGGGCGATGGCTATCACATGGATCATGTCGTTCCGCTGGTTCTGGGCGGCACGAACACCGACGACAACATTCAGTTATTGCGGGCGCAGTGCAACTTGCAGAAGTACACGAAACACCCTGTGGACTTCATGCAGCAGCGAGGATATTTGCTATGAGCAAGATTTGGACGCCGCCCAAGCGCGAAGCCAAGCTGGTGCCTGATATGACAACCGGCACCAGGGGCGAAGTCGTCATCACGGAAGAGACAGCAATGCTTGACGGCGTGCCAGTGGTGATGTTCTCCAGTCCGGGAAAAGTCGGCGTCTACGTGACGGCCGATGATCTGATGTCGGGCGCTGTGACGCACCAAAATGCCTATGACGCCGTGCTCAACTCCAATACGCTGAGCCAGCCGCATAACGTGATGCAGTAGGCCGTGAAACTGAATTCCGCTGCCGGAACTGAAAAAATATCAGTTTCAATCAGTTCCAAGAACGGCGGCAAGCGGCCCGGTGCTGGGCGCAAGAAAGGCGCCCCCAACAAGAAAACTGCGCAGCTGCAGCGGGAAGTGGCCGAGTCCGGCATTACTCCGCTGGACTTCATGCTCGACGTGATGCGCAAGGAGCCCGGCGACGACTTGGAGTCTAAGGACTATCTGGCCGCCTGCGTGTTGCGCTTCGAGGCGGCAAAGGCTGCGGCGCCGTACATCCATCCCAAGCTGGCGTCAATCGAGCACAGCGGGCCTGCGGGTGGGCCGATTGATCACAACCTAACGGTCGAATTCGTCGGTGTTCGTCCTCTGTGAGCATCCAATTCCCAGAGTGGGCAAGTCCGCTTTTTACTCCGCGTCGATACAAAGTTTTGCACGGGGGGAGGGGGTCCGGCAAAAGTTGGGCCATAGCCAGGGCGTTGCTGCTCCAGGCGGCCCAAAAGCCCTTGCGGGTGCTTTGTACGCGAGAGATCCAGAAGTCAATCAAAGACTCAGTTCACCGGCTGCTTTGCGATCAAATCCAGGCGCTTGGCCTGGGCGCGTTCTATGAACCATTTGAGACCGAGATACGCGGACGCAACGGCTCTACATTCCTGTTCGCCGGCCTGGCGCAGCACACCGTCGAGTCGATCAAGTCATTTGAAGGCTGTGACGTTGTGTGGATCGAAGAGGCGCAGGTAGTCACGAAACGCAGTTGGGACGTGCTTACACCCACCATCCGCAAGGATGGGTCCGAGATTTGGCTGAGTCTGAATCCTGATATGGAGACAGATGAAACCTATGTTCGGTTTGTCTCGGGCCGAGGCGCTGATGTGTGGGCGCAGCAAGTAAATTGGGCGCAGAACCCGTGGTTTTCCGAAGTGCTGGAGAAAGAGCGGCAAGACACATTGCGCCGCGACCCGGACAGCTACGAAAACATCTGGGAAGGCGTGCCGAAGCGGGTGAGTGAGGGCGCTATCTATCGCATCGAGGTCGAGCGGCTGTATGCCGACAGGCGAGCCCGCCCCGTCCCCTATGACCCGATGTTGCCGGTCGATACCGTGTGGGACCTGGGCTGGAATGACGCCATGACCATCGGGTTTTGGCAACGCTCAAGCTCCGAGGTGCGCTGCATCGACTACATCGAGGACAGCCACCACACGCTTGACTGGTATGTCGGGCAGATCGAAAAGCGACCGTACCGATGGGGCAAGGACTTTCTCCCGCACGACGGGCGGT
Organism: Cypionkella sp.; assembly: GCA_046590425.1. GTDB lineage: Bacteria > Pseudomonadota > Alphaproteobacteria > Rhodobacterales > Rhodobacteraceae > Cypionkella. The sequence continues at coordinate 12,663 of JBKJTI010000222.1, forward strand.
CCAGGGACATCAAGACCGGCAAGAGCAGCGAAGAAGTGCTCAAGGAGATGGGCCGCAGGGTCCATGTGCTGCCGGCCGACGCCATCGAAGAAGGCATCAAAGCGGCGAGGATGATGTTCCCGCGCTGCTACATCGACGAAGACAAGTGCGCCCGGCTGCTGGAGTGCCTGAAGCGCTACCGCCGCACGATCAACCAGGCAACACATGAGCCTGGTGCTCCGCTGCATGACGAATTTAGTCACGGCGCCGACATGTTCCGCTATGCCGCTATGGCGGTGGAAATGATGGGCAAGCCGGAGAAAACCAGGGCGCGCGGCATTTCCTACCGCGCCGTCGACGAAGCCATCGGCTATTAGGACAAGATGAACGAAACCCCCGATCACCCCGACATGAGCCCGATGCTCGAAGCGCTTGCCGTTTCGCTGTTGGCCAAGCGCAAGGAAGCGATTGAAGGGCGAGCCGCGTCCGGGGTTGAGCGCAGATGGCGCGAGGATGAGAAAGCCTTCGACGGCCTGGAACTCGAACAGCAGCAGTCAATGATCGACTACGCCACGGGCGAGGCCAGCCGCATCAAGAGCAACGAACCACGTCGCTCCAGGGCGCAGATCAACGTCATCCGGGGTAAGTGCGAATCCACCCACGGCCGCTTCACCGACAAGGTGATGCCGGTTGATGACCGCAACTGGGCGCTCAAGCTCACACCGGTAGCCGATGTAGTCAAAGCGCTCAAGGACAAGGAGCCGATCACTAACGCCGGCCAGCAGGTCATGAGCAAGGACGGCGCACCACTCACCGTGTCTGACCTGGCGCAGCACCAGATCACGAAGGCCGAGGACGCGATGGGCGCGATGCAGGAAGAGATCGACGACCAGCTCACCGAATGTAGCTACAACGGCGAGTGCCGCAAGGTTGCGTCTGACAGCGTGAAGGGCGGCACCGGCATCCTGAAGGGGCCGAACGTAATCAAGCGCGTGAAGAAAGCCTGGATGCCCCGCACCGGCGACGGAACAACCGTGCATGTCATGGAGGTGGTCGAGGAGTTCAAACCAGCATCAAAGCGGGTTGACTATTGGAACGTCTACCCGGACCCGAACTGTGGCGACGATCACCAAAAGGGCGCCTACATCTGGGAACGCGATTCGGTCCTGCCGCGCGACGTGCGGATGCTGATCGGTGCCCCCGGCTACTTCGACGCCGAACTACACAGGGTGTTGGAAGAGGAGCCGCTACGCAACTCGGTGGGTACGTCAGAGTCCGGCCAAGCCAAGGCGCTGCGCAACACCGTCAGCAAGGGATCGGCTTACGAGCGCTGGGAGTACCACGGCGAACTGAGCCGCACTGATCTCGAGGCGATGGGCTGCGATTGCACGGACAGCAAAGCCAAGATGCTGTCGGCCTGCGTCGTCTTCATCAACGATCGCCCGGTCAAGGCCGATCTCAATCCGCTGGACACCGGCGGGTTGCCGTACGACTTCTTCCAGTGGACGACCGTATCGGGCAGCTGCTGGGGCATCGGCATCCCGCGCATGGAAATGTGGCCGAGCCGAATCATGAATGCCGCATGGCGGGCCATGATGGACAATGCCGGCGACTCGTCCGGCGCAAACGTCATCATCAGCGACGACCTGGAGGCCGACGACGGTGTTGCCGAAGTGACCGGAAAGAAGCTGTGGCGTGCCGGTCCCGACGTGGACGTTACCAAGGCGTTTGCCCAATTTCAGATCACGAACAACCAGAAGGAACTGCAAGCCATCATCGAGCTGGCGCTGCGCTTCGCTGACCTCGAATCAAGCGTGCCAAGCCTGTTCCAAGGCGAGAAAGAGGACGTTCCCGATACCCTCGGCGCGACCAAGATCATGGTGGATAGCGCCAATGTGGCGCTGCATATCCGGGTCAAGCGCTGGGATGACCAGATCACCCGCCCGCACCTGTCGCGGTACTACGACTGGAACATGCAGTACAGCAAGAAGCCGAACATCAAGGGCGACTTCAGCGTTGATGCGCGGGGAGCATCCGAGCTTTTCCTGATGGACCAGCAAGCGCCGATCCTCACGCAATTGCTAGCGATGAAGCAGCACCCGGACGTTGACCTGTACACCGACTGGAAGAAGCTGATCACCCAGCTTTACCGCTCGTACCGCATCGACGTGATGAAGCCGGACGAGGAAATCAAGCGCATCGAAGAAGAGCGCAAGAAGATGCCGCCGCCAGTTGCTCCACAGATCGAAGCGGCAAAGATTCGCGCCGACTCGTCCAAGGAAGTGGCATCGATCAAGGCCGATGTGGATCTCAAGAAAGACAAGTCCGATACAGATCGAGACACCATCTACGTGCAGGCCGAAACCCAACGCAGCCAGTCAGATCACGAGGCCACGATGGCGGAGCTGACCTTGCGCCGCGAACTCGCCATGCTGGACTATGCGAACAAGCGGCAGTTGAAGCTCGATGACGTGAAGAAGGCGCTGGCCACCAAGACGATGGAGATCAACGCCACCAAGGATCTGGTTGCGCTGAATGCCAGTGCCGATCGCCTGCCCAAGCCGCCTATCGAGCCGCCCGGAAAGGCCGCGCCGGGTAGGAGCTTCACGCAATGAGCTTCTTCGACTGGGCAAGGTCCGAGAGTGTTGAGCCGGAAGACAACAGCACGCCCGCCCCTGTCATCCCGCAAGGCGAAGGCCGGATTGACCCGCGCTCCGATACATGGGTCTACGTGACCAACCACGCGCGCCAGCAGCTTGACGTGCTGCGCGAAAAGAACGATTCGAACAAGTGGGACGCGATCGCCACTGCCGAAATACGCGGGCAGATCAAGGCCCTGAAGAAATTGCTCACCCTTGGACAACCCAAGGCTGACAGAAGGCAACTCTCGTCCGACGAGGATTGACGGTTGCATCGCGCCCGCAAGGGCTGATTCCCTGGAGTGAAGATGACAGACGACGAAAAGCAACGAGCCCAGATCTCCGCTGAGGTATTCGGGGCAGAGGGAGCCGGTACGCCGCCGCCCGAGCCCGAGACGCCTGAGTTGAAGCCTGAGCCCGAGCCGATAGCTGAACCCGTGGTGGACGAGTGGGCCGGGGTTTCCCCCGCCCTGCGCGCCCGCATGGAGCAGATGGAAGCATCGCTTGGCGAATTTGGAACGGTCAAGGAGCGCCTGCAGCAAGCAGAGCGCCGTGTCGGAGCACTCAGCAATGAGCTATCCGCTGCGAAGAAGTCTCCTGAACCGCCCAAGGAAGCCGTCGTATCCGACCGCGTCAAGCAGTTCCGCGAGGACTATCCCGAGATCAACGAGCCTATCGAAGAGCGTATCGCTGCCATCCGCACCGAAATTCTCTCGCAGGCGCCCGCGATTGACGAGAAAAGCCTAGCCGAAAACATCAAGAAGACGCTGAAGGAAGAAATCGCCTTTGAACTGGCAGTCGATCGGGTTGAAGAAGCACACCCCGGCTGGCAGCAAACCAAGGAAACCCCGGAGTTTCGCAACTGGCAAAGAACCGCCCCGGCCGATGTGCAGCAACTCGCCATGAGTTCGCGCGCAGTGGACGCTATCAAGATGTTCGACGCCTTCGCCGAGCACAAGAAGGGGCAGAAATCACCCGCTCAGATCGAGGCCGACCGCCTCAAGCGTCTGGAGCGGGCGCAGACAACCGAAGGGCGAAAGCTGCCGCAGGCGAAAGCCGAAGCAGACATGACGCCCACGGAACTGCGCGCACACATCGCCGCACAGGTCTGGGCCAAAACCTAAGACCGCAAGCACACAACGACAAGGCCCCGCGAGGGGCTTTTTTCATGGGCTAACGCCCTGAAGGAAACAAAATGGCTGAACAACTCTACGGGACCGTAGCGTCCCGCAACCTGATCCGCGCCGAAATGGAAATGCTCAAGATGGTTGACGCCATCCAAGTGTTGGGCAAATTCGGTGACCAGAAAGAGCAACCGCTGCGCAAGACCGACACCGTCGTCTTTCGCCGGCTGAAGCCCTTCAATGCGACTTCCGCTGAAGTGCCGAACATCACGGCCGCGAACTTCATCACCTCCGAGGGCACGACCCCGACGGCCAACACCATCAGCTACACCGACGTAACTTCGGTGGTGGAGCAGTTCTCGGTGCTGTTCAAGTTCAGCTCCAAAGCCGAACTGATGTACGAGGACGACATCCCGGCCGACATGAAGAAGCTGACTTCGCAGACCCTGGTTGAAGTGGCTGAGCTGGTCGCTTACGGGCAGGTCAAGGCGGGAACCTCGGTGTCCTACGCCAACGGCTCGACCCGCGCCGGCACCAACACCGCCATTTCGCTGCGCAAGTTGCAATCGGCGGCCCGCACGATGGAAAGCAACCGCGCCACCAAGGTCACGAGCACGATCGCTGCGGGCGAGAAGTTCAACACCGCCCCGGTAGAGCCTGCCTACGTCGTGTTCCACCACACCGACGGCACTTCGGACGTGCGAGCCCTTGGCGGCTTCACCAAGCGCGTCGAGTACGGCTCTGCCATCACGCCGGTTCATCCGCGCGAGTACGGCGCCGTGGAAGACTTCCGCTTCGTGTCGTCTCCGCTGTTCGCGCCGTACCTGACGGCTGGCTCGGCAACGACCAACGGCATGGTCGCCACTTCCGGCTCGGTGGACGTTTACCCGTTCATCGTCATGGCCGAAAGCGCCTGGGGCCACATCAGCCTGAAGGGCAACGGCTTCACCGGCATCTCGCCCACGGTGATCAGCTCGAAGACCAAGAACCACGCCAACCCGTCCGGCATGTTCGGCTATGTCGGCGCCGACTTCTGGTATTCGTGCGTGCGTCTTAACGAAAATTTCATGCACAGAATCGAAGCGGGTTGCACCGACTTGGTGTAAGCCAACAACTGAAAAGGAACCAACATCATGTTCAATCTCAACGAATCCGCCAAGGGCCTCACCGCCATGCATGGCCGTCCGATCATCGCCATTGGCGACGGCGCCAAGACTGGCCCGGCTTTTGTCACGACCAGCCAGTTCAGCATCGACGGCATCATGTACAGCAAGACCGGCGCGGCAACGGTGATCGCGTTCACCGCGCTGGGCATCCAGGCTGCGCTGACCAAGTGCCTGTATCTGTGCTGCATCGACTCGGACGGCACGGTGACGTACGTCAAGGGCACCGAAGTGCTGACCGCTGACCTCGTGGCCGGCACGAAGGTGCTGAAGTGGCCCGCGCTGCCGGCTAACAAGTGTGCATGGGGCGCCGTGAAGATGACGCTGGCCAGCACGGCCACGTTCACGCCCGGCACCACGGCGCTTGACGCGACCAACTGCACGGCGGCGTACTACGACTTGTGCGTAGTTCCCACGAAGCCGCTGACCTCCTGATCGTTTTCAGGAGCAACCCAAAGGCCCCCTAACCGGGGCCTTTTCTTTTGGAGATTTGATCGATGAACAACCGGACAGAAGCACCGAACCTGCGCCAGCGCGGCGCCCAGACCCTGGCCGAAATGGGCCAGTCCGACACCGACGTGGAAGTTGTCACGAATGCCGGACTGACCGATATCGCGGAGTTGGAGGCGTTCATGAACGAGGAAGTCGAGGTGTTCGTGCACAAGGGGCGCGGAACCTCCGACCTGGATGTGATCGTGCCCAACGTCAACGGCAAGAACCAGCCGATCGTTCGCGGCGTGGCCCAGCGCATCAAGCGCAAGTACGTCGAGGCTTTGGCCCGAGCCCACACGATTCGCTATGAGCAGCAGGTCAAAGACCCGTCTCGCCCGGAAGCGTTTGTGATGGCTGAAAAGAAGATCCCCGACTACCCGTTCGATGTCCGAGAGGACAGCCGGCGTGGCAAGAAGTGGCTCGACTCGATCTACGCCTCCATTTGAAACCGATAACCCAGATCAAACAGGCGGGCAACCGCTCTTTATAGGAAATCATCATGAGACTTCACAACAAACAAGATGTACTGCGCATCACCAAACTGCTGCAGCTCGGCCCCAATGCCACGATGGAGGCCAACGGCGTCAGCCTGAGCCTGACCGAGCTTGGCTTTGTCGATGGCGTCACTGCTGGAACTGCGGTGGCATCGAAAGCCGTCGTGCTCGACTCCAGCAAGGGCATCAGCACGATTACCAGCGCGACCATCACCACGGTGACGACTGGCGCTATTGCAGCGGCGGATAGCTCGCTGGGCATTACCGGCCAGTTGCAAGCCACTACGGTAGCGGGCGGGGCGGTGGTCATCACCGGCGCGGCCTCGATTGCTGGCGCAACAGGCCCGGGCGGTGCTGTCAGTGTTATCGGCGGCGCCTCGGGCTCGACCAATGACGCGGGCGGCGCAGTTATCAGAACCGGCGGCGCTGGCTCTGGCACCGGCGCGGGCGGCGCTGCCGTCACTACCGGCGGTGCGGGCGGCGCTACCGGAGTCGGCGGCGCTGCTTCCGTCACTGGCGGCGCGGGTGGTGCAACCTCTGGTGTTGGCGGCGATGTTGCTGTCACTGGCGGCGCGGCATCGGCAAACAATGACAACGGCGGAAACGTCGTAGTCGCTGGCGGCGCCCCTCACGGCACTGGCGTAGTTGGCATGGTCCGCTTGCAAGCCAAGACGGTGCGGACGCAAGCCGCGCCGGGCACGATGACGACCACTCGCGCCCTGACCGCTGCCGAAGTCCTGGGCGGCATCATGGCCGCCACGCATGCCGGAGGTGCGGCCACCATCAACGTGCAATGCCCGACCGGGACCGCGTTGAAGGCGGCGATGGGCACGGTTGCGGCCGGTGACAGCATTGAATTGGTCATCATCAACATCGGTACTGCAGCCGCAGCGGACACCTACACGCTGACGGTTAACACCGATGTAACGATAGTCGGCAATCCGATTGTGCAAGGCAATCATTCTTCGATCCTTTCGACCAATACCGGACGCTTCCGTTTCCGTTGGACGACCGGCACGACCTTCGTGGCGTATCGCATCGCCTGATAGACAAAGGCCCTTCGGGGCCTTTTCTTTTGGAACACCATGTCAACTCGCCTTGAGCTTACCGTCGATCTGCGCCGAGAAGCTGGCGCGTCCGGCACTGGCCCGTCATCCACCATCAGTCAGACCGGGGAGTCTGCCCGGCTGGTCGAGTGGATCGACACGGCTTATGAGGCGGTACAAAGCCTGCACGGCGGGCGCTGGCATTTCCTGCGCACCGAATTCAGCTTTAACACCATCGCGAACACGGGCAACTACACCAAGGCGGCGGCGGGTCTGACTGAACTTGGTTCGTGGAAAGAGGACACGCTGCGCTGCTACCTGGCGGCGACCGGAGTGTCTGACGAGCAGGAGCTTGAGTACGTGGCCTGGGATGAGTTTCGCTTCGTCTACGGGCGCGGCACTTCGTCAACGCAGACCGGCCGCCCGAGCCTGTTCACCATCAAGCCAAACAACTCGCTGACCTTCTGGCCAATCCCGTCCGCCATCTACACCGTCACCGGGGAATATTTCAAGCGCCCGCAAGCGATGAGCGCCGACGCCGACGAACCGCTGATACCACAACAGTTTCAGCCTGTGATCGTCTGGAAGGCTTTGATGCTGTACGGCGCCTATACCGCCGCTGACGAGAAGTACAGCCACGGACAGAATGAATATCGGGCGGTGCTGCATCAACTGGTGCGTCATCAATTGGACCGCGTGCGCTACGGCAGCCCGCTCGCTTGAGCCCATGAAAATCGCGTCTGTCAAGACCGAAGTCGAGTACGTCAAGTTCGGCGGCGGGATCGACCAGCTCACACCGGCCCTGACCATTTCCCCCGGCGCGGCGCTGTCGATGCACAACTACGAGCCTGGCGTAGCGGGCGGCGCGCGGCGCATCGACGGCATCGAGCGATACAGCGGCAAGACCTCGCCCTCGGCGGGCACCTACACCTACTGCACCGTCACGGCGGTTGGAGCGACGGTAGTTGGCAACACCATCACCGGCGCCACAAGCGGCGCTACCGGGGTTGTCGTGGTGGTTTCCGCTGGCATTCTGGCAATCACCAAGGTAACGGGAACCTTCACGTCGTCTGAGAATTACACCGTGTCGGCTGTAGTCCAGGGCGCCATGACATCCACTCCGCTGGTGCGCGGCTACCCGACCGGGGTTGACGACGCCACGGCGATGAACTTGGTTGCCGACAACTACCGCGCCGACATTGCAGCGCCTACCGGCTCAGGTTCGATTCGCGGCATCGTGGGATTGAGCGGAACGGTCTACGCTTTTCGGGACAACGCGGGGGCGACAGCGTGCGGGATCTGGAAAGCCACAACCACCGGCTGGTCCGCGATCACGCTCTACAAGATCATTTCCTTCATCACCGGCACATCGAGTTCGATTGCCGACGGCGCGAGCATCACCCAATCGGTAAGTGGGGCAACCGCCACCGTCAAGCGCCAAATTATCGTATCTGGCACCGTAGCGGAGAGCACTGCTGCCGGGTATCTGGTCATCGATGTCACCGGCGGAACCTTCGACGCCACCAACGTGATCCAAGTCGGCGGCGTGACCAAATGCACCGCGAGTAGCCTGGCTACACAGATCGCCATTGCAGCGGGCGGGCGGTACGAGTTCGACGTTTACAACTTCACGGGTTTTACCTCCACCAGGCGCATCTACGGCGTCGATGGGGTGAACAAGGCTTTTGATTTTGATGGTGCTGTCTACATCCCGATCACTACCGGGATGACGACCGACACGCCGTTGCATGTGTTGGCGCACAAGAAGATGCTTCGCCTGAGCTTTCTCGGCTCGCTGCAAAGCTCATCGATCGGCAACCCACACGCATGGTCCGCGGTGACCGGCGCGAGTGAGATCGGCATGGGCGACACCATTTCAGGAATGATCGACCAGCCTGGCGAAGTGCTGGTCATTGCCACCCGCAACTCCACGTCGCAGCTACTTGGATCGTCGGTTTCGGACTTCAACCTGCAATCCCTTGGCCCGGAGGTAGGAGCTATTCCCTACACCATGCAGAACCTGGGGGTAGGCTTCTGGCTGGACGACCGTGGTGTTATCCAGATCACCCGCACGCAGGCATTCGGCAACTTCGACAACGCCACTGTCAGCCGCAAGGTACAGACGCTGATTGATGATATCCGCAGCGTAGTGACGGCTTCTGCGGTCTACAAGGCCCGCAATCAGTACCGCCTTTATGGGAGTGACGGAACCGGGGTAGTCATGACCGCTGTCGATGGCAAGTACGGGCCGGAGTTTCATTTCTCGACCTTCGCTTACCCGGTCAATATCTCCTGTGCATGGTCGGGCGAAGACGCGAACGGCAAGGATGTAGTGTTCCTTGGGGCGAGTAACGGGATGGTGTATCAAGCCGACCGGGGAAGCAGCTTCGACGGTACAGCCATTGAGGCTTATGTCCGGCTGGCGTTCAACCACTCGAAATCGCCAAGCGTCATCAAGCAATACCGCAAGGCCACGGTCGAGATGACGGCGGTAGGCTATTCGCCAATTCGGGCTCATCCCGACTTCAGCTACGGCGATCCGGACAGCGCCCAGCACATATTGGCGAGCACATCGGTGCATAACGCCGTGATCCAGGGCGCGGGCGGGGTCTATGACGACTCGTATTACGAGACCAGTTACTACGACAGCAAGATAGTTTCGGCGCCTGAAATCACGATTGGCGGAACTGGAACGAATATCGGTTTCGTCTTTTACTCAAATACAGACATCGATTTAGGCCACACATTGACCGGGTTGACGTTTCACTACACGCCAAGACGGTTGCAGAGATAGGAAAATAGATGGTCACGTTCGTCAGCCCCACCGATGTTGCAGCAGCCACGCTGATTCGCTCGGCCACGATCAACGATCTGGACGCTGCCGTTGTCAACATGGCGGCGGTTATCCCGACCGAAAATAACCTGCAACGCGGCACCACGAACTACGCGGTTGATACCGGGATAGTGAACGCCTACGTGGTTGCGCTGCCCCACACCCCAAGCGGGTACGTGGACGGGCTACTGGTATCTTTTAGGGCGCTGAACACCAACACCGGGGCCTCGACGATCAACGTCAGCGGCCTGGGCGTGAAGTCGATTCGCACCAATGATCTTTTGGCCCTGACCGCCGGAGATATTGCGGTCGGCGCACCGATGGATATTCGCTACAGCTCCGCGACCGGCTTTTTCCACCTCGCCCGAGGTGCAGTAGGACCAGCGGGCAGCGTTACCAGCGTCAACGGCATAACTGGCGCTGTGACGGTGCAGGCGCTAGACGCCACGTTAACCGCACTGGCGGGGCTTGCCACCGGCGCTGACAAGTTGCCCTACAGCACGGGCACAGATGTTTTCGCGGAAACCACGTTCACGGCGTTCGCAAGAACCTTGCTGGATGACGCCAATGCTGCCGCAGGAAGATCAACCCTTGCCGCCGCCTCATTGGTTGCCAACACCTTCACCGGCCAGCAGACTTCTACCGCAGGCGATATAAACCTCAAGACCGTCACAGCCCTCAGCAATGCCGATGCAACCCTGTCCGCTGCCGAGCTTATAACGGGCCTGTTCACCATAACGCCTACGGTGGCGCGAACGCTGACCACGGACACCGCCGCGAACATCATTGCGGCGATGGGCGGGTATGCGGTCGGTTCGCACTTCGAGTTCACGATTGTCAACACGGCGGCATTCAATGTGACGCTCGCCGCTGGTGTGGGTGTGACGCTATCCGGCAAGGCCATCGTCAATAATGGCTCCGGCACTTGGCGGCTGCGGGTTGACTCCGCGAGCGCGGTGACGATTTTTACCGAGTCAGCGGTAGTGCCGGACCCGGTAATGACCGCCACAGTCGGCGGGCTAGTGCCGACCCCGCCCAACAACACGACCACCTACCTGCGCGGTGATGGTGTATTTGGCACGCCAGCCTATCCGGCTACTGGCAATCACGCGGTCATTGTCACCACCGGCAACGGCTACGGTTCGGCCACCATCAAGATTCGCCGCTACACCACCACGCAGAGCAGCGTTGGAACGCACGTTGTCTATGCCGACAGCGCCACCCTCGGCGCCACCTTCACGATTGCCGCCGGGGGCGACGGGATTTATGCGATATACGTCAAGGACCACTACAGCGGCGCAGGAACCTATATTGGTGCATCGCTTAACTCCGCCGAGCTAACAACCGACATTGAATCCATCACGGCGGCCAATCGCCTGTTGAGCCTTCAGACCAGCGCCAGCGCGGCTGGTGGCATCGCTCGCTCCGTGCGCCTCGTTGCCGGCGACATCATCCGCCCTCACCACGGCGCTACGCTACCGGATACCACAGCTGCGGCGCGCAGCGTTTTCGCCATCATAAAGGTCGGACTATGAAGCTGCTAGTCAACACACCAAGCGGCGCGCAGGAAATCATCGCCATCGGTGACGGCGGTGCGTACTTCGATTCCGCCCGCGTCATCTGGGACGAGCGCATCGACGGTACGTTGCCTGACATCACGCTCGGCGGTATGGTCCGCACCAATGGAGCGTTGTCGTTCGACGCTGACCGCAAGGTACAGCATGACGCCGCCACGGCACCAGCCGTCCCGTCATTCGTCACCATGCGCCAAGCCCGCCTGGCCCTGTACGGCGCCGGCCTTCTGGCAGGAGTCGAAGCGGCCATCACCGCGCTGCCGGAACCGGCCAAAACAGCAGCTTCAATCGAATGGAACTACTCGCAAGAAGTGCAGCGCAGCAAGGGGCTTGTGGTGCAACTCGGCGCTGCTCTCGGCTTGTCGCCCGCGCAGATCGACGCGCTGTTTCTGACGGCGCAGACGCTATGAAAAACCTACGCCTTTACATCGAGCAAATTGGACTCGCGTTCGATCAGATGATCAATGCGCTGTGGCCGTCCGTCTTCTGGGGCCACCTGTCATTTGCCGACGAAACTCTCAGCGCCCGCTGCTTCCGGGCCAACCGGGACGGCAAGGCGATGGGGCGGCTGATGCCCGTCATCGACTGGTTGTTCCGCTGGCAAGGCTTCCCCGACCATTGCGCCCGCGCGTACACCAAAGAGATGGAGCGGCGCGGGCTACCGCCCGAGTATCGCGGCGAGTAAAAAAGGACATCCATGTCAAGACTCATTCAATCGTCCGCGACTGACCCGGCGCTGGTCGGCCAGTGGTATCAGAACTACACCGCCAACAATCCGACGACGACGCCTGCCCCGACACCCGCCCCCATCACCGCCGCCCCGCTGATCGGCGCTCCGGTTGACACTGGCCTCGCGCGACAGCAGAAAATTGACAACACGCAGGCGCGGATAGCGGCATCCCAACAGCCGGCATCCCAACAGCCGGCGGCAACAACTGCCCCGGCGCCTGCCGGCCCGGTGCAGGGCTACACCGCAACGCAGTACGGCGCCAGCGACTGGAACGTCACCGACGACCAACTGGTAGAAACCGGGGTCAATCGGATCACCGCCGCCGATGGCCTGCTGATGGACCGGGCGCGCGCTGCTGGAGACGCGCAGATGAATACGCGCGGCCTCGTCAATTCTTCGATGGGCGTGCAGGCATCGCAGAACGCCGTGCTCGATCACGCGCTGGCGATCGCTACCCCGGACGCGATGACCCGCAGCAAGGCGGCGCAGTTCAATGCTTCCGAGCGCAACCAGGCCGCGTACAACAACGCGCTGGCGATGAACCGTTCGCGCGAGTTCGGCGCGGCTGCGGCCAACAATTACGGCATCGCTGAACTAGGCTCCAAGACTCAGCTTGAAGTCGCCGGAATCGGCGCTGCGGCTTCGCGCTACGGCACGGATGTCAGCGCTGCAACTTCCCGGTACAGCACCGATGTGGGGTCCAGGACCGAACTGCAGCGCGCACAGATCGCCGCCGACTCGCAAAAGTACGGGGTCGATGTCGGCGCTGCAACTTCCATCTTGCAATCGCAGATCGCAGCGGGTTCGTCTAAGACCGTGGCCGAGATCAACCGTGACAGCCAGTGGGCCACCGCTAACCTGAGTGCTGAAACGCAGAAGGCAGTAGCCGAGATGACCACCGGCTCGCAGCAACTGGTCGCCACCATCAACGCGGACTCGAACAAGTACATCGCGGGGATGGACAGCGAAACCAAGATGCAAGTGCAAGAGTTCGCCAACGCCAATCAGTTGCTGCTGAACACCAACACGCAGGCCACCTCGGCATTCAATCAGGCGATGGCCGCGATCAGCACGATCCAGAACAACGCGGCGATGGACGAACCGACGAAGACTCAGGCCATCCATGCCATATTCCTGACAACGAAGTCGCAGTTCAATACGCTTAGCGCCGTCTCCGGGCTGGCCCTGCCAGAGTTGTTGGACTTCACGCTAGACGCCGATGGCAACCCGGCAGCACCCACCCCCACGCCTGCACCGGCGGTTGGCGGATCGGAAGTCTCCGGTAACCAGTATTGAACTTCCAACACGAAACCCTTTTCGACGTGATCGAGGAGGTGCAGCCGTTGCTGGAGAGACATTTCGCGGAACTGGCAAGAAATCAGGACCGCATCACCTTGAACCCGGATTGGGCGCGTTACGCGGCGACGGAACAGAACAAGGCGCTGCTGGTTTTCACGGCGCGAGACAAGGGCGAGCTGGTCGGGTATGCCGCTTTCATCGTCGGCTCGCATCTGCATTACCGCGACCTGACGGTTGCCAGCAATGACGTGCTATGGCTTGCGCCAGCGCACCGGGTTGGACGAACTGGGGTGCGCCTCATCCGCTTTTGCGAGCAGATGCTGACCGAACAACTGCCGCCGCATCACTGCATCGCCTGGCACGCCAAGGAAAACACCGCGCTGGCCTCGATGCTCGGGCGGATGGGCTACGGGGTGCAGGACATCCTATTCACTAAATTGGCAAGCGCTTCGGCCTTGTCGCAAGGAGCCTAAAGTGGCGTTCACGGCAATCGGCTCGCTCATCGCGGGCGCAGCGGTAGAAACAGCGGTTGTCCTTGCGGCAATCACGGAGGTTGGCATCGCCATGACCGTGGTCGGCGCCGTCACCGGAAGCAAGTCGCTGATGAAGATCGGCGGGGTCTTGAGCCTGGTCGGCGGTGTCGGCGGGATGATCAATGGCGCCATGTCGGGCGCGGCTAGTACGGCGGCATCGGTCGCCGAGGGCGCGGTGCCTGAATTGCTGGGCGAAGCGGGTGGCTACGCGGCAGCGGCTGGCGAATCTGGCCTGGTGCAGTTGGGCAGTGAGCTTGGATCGGTGGCCGGGGTCGGCGATGGCACCGCCGATGTCTTCGCGCAGGCCGATGAAGCGATGAGTGCGCTGGCCGAGCAGCCAATAGCGGCCGACGTGGCGGGTAGCAGCGCCGCAGACGCCACCAAGGCGATGGGCAACAGCGCTTCGCCTCTGGAGGCCGTACCCGAAGCGATCACCCCCAAGCTGGAAGTGCCCAACGTCAGTGAACCCCTGATCGGCCAGTCCGATACGTCGCTCGCCGTCCAGGGCAATTCGTCCAACGCACTGGACCGGGCAACCGGCGTCGAGTACGGTTCGGCGCTACCACCGGCCGGATCGAAGGACTACTTCTCCAACTTCATGAAGTGGGTCAAGGAAAACAAGGAAGTTGCCAAGTTCGGCCTTGAAGGCATCAAGGGCATGGTCGGCTCGGAAAAGGAAGACGCCATGACCGACTACTACAGCACCATGGCTGATTCCAAGCGCTACGGCAACACCGTGGCCCGCGTCGGCCGTCCCCTGATCGGAGCACGCACATGATCAACCCCAAAGCCAACCCACTGCTGGTGAAGACCGAGCAGGCGGTACGTGCCAAGCTGGCGCCAGAGCATCGCAAACACTTCGAGAAGATTCTGACCGCCGGCCTGCTGGTGATGGACGGCGAGCAAAGCCACAAGCTGGTCGCCGGGCAACTGAAGTCCGGCGCTGACCCGAGCGACATCGCCGGGGCCGGAACCGCCAAGCTGCTGGGCGTGCTGATCAACCAGAGCAAGGGCACGATGCCGATGAAAGCCGGAATCCCCGCCGCCACCGTGCTGCTACTTGAATCGCTGGACCGGCTGGAGGAGTTGGGCAAGATCGAGATCACCAACGAAACCCTGGCTGCGGCGATGCAGTCGATGTCCTCCGCGCTGATGCAGTTATTCGGTGTCACGCCTGAAAAGCTGAGCGCCATGATGAAGGCCAAGCAGGGCGCGCAGCAGCAACCGGCGCAAGTTGCACAACCTGCACAACCCCTGATTGGAGCGATGTAATGGGCGGCTTTCGCGGACTGATTGGCGGGCTGGCGCAAGGCGGCATCGACATGCTTGACCGCGGCATGAAGCAGGACGCCGAGCTTGAGAGGGAAAAGCGCCAGAACGAGATGACCATCGAGTCTGAAAAGCGCCGGGACGCGGCGGCGATGGCGCGCGAAGGGTCGATGCTGCGGCTGCGCGCGACACTGGAAAACGAGCAACGCACCGCCCAGGCTGGGCGCATCGACACGGCGGCCGGCGCGATTGCCGATCAAGCCACGGGCAAGACTCAGGCACTGGTGGGCGCCGGCATTGCCGACAGGGAAGCATGGACCCCGGAGCAGCAGGCGGCGGTCGATCAGTCGATTGCCATTGACAAGAAGGCGCTGATCAGCGATCCGATGACCCGCGTGAAGGCGGCCGGCATGACCGGTGACTTGCGCGCTGATCAGGTGGCGACGGTCGAACTGAACGAAGCTCGCGGCGCCCGTGAGGAAAAGAAGGGCGACCAGCGTTACGAGGTCGAGAACAAAAAGCTCGATCAGCAGATCAAGCACCAGGACGCCACACTCGCCGAGACGATCAAGCACAACCGGGCTCTGGAAGCGAATTCCGCCAACAAGGCCGACAAACTTTCACCGGCGGCCAAGGCGCAACTGGAGATTGCAGCCAATGGCGTGCAGTCGGCGCACAAGGAAGAGTCGATTGCCGCCCGATCCCTCGACGCCGCGCTGAGATCGACCGAAATGGACCCGGACAAGAAAAAAGCCGACATTGCCTTGGCGCGGGCTGAATTCGCCAGCGCAAAGAACGCCGTAGCCAATGCCAACGCCAAGTACGACAAGGTGGGGCAGGCTCACTTGGGCGCGGAGTGGAAAAGCATCGAAGTGGAAAAGGCTGCGGAGAAAGAGCCGGCGCGCCCGACCCCGAACGCTGCTGCGCTGGAATTCCTGCGCAAGAATCCCGGCACCAAGGACAAGTTCATCGAAACGTATGGCCCCGCTGCGGTGCCGAAAACTGAGCCGACCGCACCCACTGAGCCGACCAAGCCCGCCGCCGCCAAGATCGGCGCGCCGGCTACGGACCCGAGAAGCAACCCGCTGTCGGTCATGCGCGCATCGGCAGAAGAGTACGAACGCACACGCCCGCGCACGCCGGGAATGTCCAATGAGGAATACCAAGCGCAACTCGCCAAGGAAGAAGCCGAGCGCAAGAAGTGGCTGATCGGACGCTAATGCCAAACCCTTACGACCAGTTCGTCACCGAGGCGAACCCTTACGAGCGGTTCCTCACGCCCGAAAAAGAGGTCGAAGGAGGCTTTGTCGCGTCCGCCAAGCAGGCCATCGGCGCGACGGTCAAGGGCGCCGGCCAGTTCGCCGCCGATCTGATTCCCGGAGTAGGGCAGGACAACGCCGTCAAGCGCTACGGCCAGTCGGTCATTGATGCCAACCCGACAGCCGTTCACGGTTTCGAGGATATGGCCGACAAGCCGTTCACAACCGTCAAGGAAGCCACCGGCAACGCCGCCGGCTCGATTGGCGGAATGCTGGCTACCCGTGCGGTGGGGCAGGGCATCACGGCACTGTCGCCCCTTGCTGGCCCGGCTGCGCCGATTGTGGCGCTGGTGGGGCAGGCGGTGTCATGGCTTGGCCCGGCGGCCATCGCTTCGCTGCCAAGCTACGGCGGGATTCGTGACAAGCAAATCCTGAACGACCCGGCCAACGAGAACGACGCCAAGTCGATTGCCATTGCGGCGATGGGCGCGGCGGCGGTGGGTGCCATCGAAACCAAGTTCGGCCCGCAGAATTGGGCGCTTGGAGCGATGACCAAGGAAGGCCGCGCCAAGCTGGCAGAAAAGTTCGCTGCCACCACCTTGGGCGGCTCGGTCCTCAAAGGCGTTGCCAGGGGCGGCGCGGTGGAGGGTGCCGAGGAACTGGTGCAGAACCCGATTGAGCAGCTTGCCGCTGGCGACGACCCGACCAGCCCGGAAAACGTCAGGGAAACGCTGTTCGGCGGGGCCATGGGCGCGATCGGTGGCGGTGTGCTGGGCGGCGGCTTCGGTCTAGCTGGCCGGCAAGCCAAGCCCGAACCCAAGCCCGACCCGATCCCCGACATCCTGAACGCGCCGGACGTGGACAGCGCGATCAACGCTGCCCGAGCCGCAACGCAGGAGCGCGCGGCCGATCTGTTCGGCGGGCAGCAACGCGACCCGTTGGCCGGCGCCATGCGCGAGTTCCAGGCCAACCCGCCCGGCCCGATGCCCGCCATTGCGCCCGATGCCGGCAGTTTGCTGGAGCGTGCCGACCCGCTGGCCGCGATGCTGGAAGACCGGCGCATCCGCAACGAAGCATTCTCGGATGTCGAACAACAGCGTCAGGGCGAACTGGACTCGATCCAGCAGGAAGCCGCCGCGCTGAACCTGACCGCCGACGGCAGAGGCGAGCGTCAGCGCTCCGTTGAACGCGCCGCCGACCTGCAAGCGCCGACTGCGCTGCAACTGGCGATGCAACGCGCCAGGACCGCGCAGGAGCCGCAATCGCCCGAGGCCAACGTAGCCGCGCCAGCCATTGAAGCGCCTGCGCCAGTTAAAGCCGCACAAGACGAACCCCGTCTGGTCGAGCGCACCGCCGACATGGTTGCCCTGCCGCGCCAGTTGGCCGAATCCCGCGCAGCAGCACAAGGCGGGGAAGTCGTCAGAATCCAGAACAAGTCCGGCAAGTTCGCCTATGCCGTCATACCGAAAGAGCCCGATGGGACAAGCGCTGACGTTTCCGCCGTGGTTGCAGGAGCCGCTGGAAGCCGGGGCACTGACAGCCGAGCAGTGTTGGCACCTGGAGTTCGAGTTGACGGAAATGCAGAATCAGCCGTGGCGCCCGGAGGTGTGGCAGACCAATCTCAGGTGCAGCCTGTTCCACTGGGCGCCGTACCTGCGTCAACGTGGTTCGGCCGTCGGGGAGATGGTTATGTGACCGAGGCGGATGCCCGCATGGCACTACCGGCACGGCAAAAGGTTGCACCGGACCTCGAATGGAAAGTCGAAGCGATGCCTGCGGGCAAGTTCCGGCTTGCCGGGTATGCGGGAACAGCTGTAAAATCGGGCGATGGACAACGACCAATTCGGGCGGCGGGGCTGGATCAAAACGCCGTGGGTGGAACTGCCGCCACGCCTGAACGAGCACTGGATGGAGGCGATGGAGCGGGCCGAGCAAGCGCCACCCAAGCAGCCGCCGGAAGCAGCGCCGCCGCAGGAACAGCCCAGCACGCCGTAGCCGACCTTGACATCCGGGAAGTCCCGGTTGCCGATGTCAAGCTGTCTGTAGCGCCGCCTACTTCCCACAATGAAAAGTTGGGCGAAAACTTTCCGCCCAGTTCGCCGAACATCAGTGCGGGGCCCGCAGCCGCCGATCTTGAGCCTGCACAATTCGCGTCCAAGGCCGAATACATTGAGGCCCAGCGGCAACGGCTATCGGGAGAGGCTGATCGCGCCATAGCGGAGGCGGAAGCGCTGCCCGACGACTGGCTGGATGGCATCTGGTCAAAACAATCCAACGTCGCTCAGATCAAACAACGCTACGCAGACCGGAGCGCCGATAACCTGATGGACTTGCGCTCATTTGAGCGCCATTACGATTCGGCGCGTAAACGCAAATCGCCAACCCAGCAGCCGTCCGGCGCTGCGCCAGCCGAGCCGGGCAATCAAGTCGCAACCGCTGGAGAACTCGCCACTGCGAAGGCCGATCTTGCCGAACTGAAGGCGAAGCGCGTAAGAACGCGCGGACAGAATCGCGCCGACATTGATGCGCGCATTGCCCGATGGGAAGCTGCGATTGCTGACATTGAGGCTGGGCAAGCAGCACCGGAGCAGCGCAAGGACACGACCGGCGATCTGATCGGCATCACGCCGGAAGAAGCTCTTGCCGCAGAGCAAGCCAAGGAAGCGGCACAGGCCAAGAAGCCGGATGATGACGATATGTTCGCCCAACTGTTCGGCACTCCTGCGGAACAGGCGGCGGCACAAGCTAAGTTTGAAGCGGACGCAGCGGTGAAGAAGGCTGATATGGCGCGCGTGCGCGAGGCCATCGCAGCGGAGAAAAAGCGAGCCGAGGCCGAGCATGACGACTGGAGCGGTCGCGTCTACAAGGCGAACAAGACCCAAGTCGAGTTACACGGCGACGGCCCGAGCAACCGGGGGTCGCTGTCCATCGGCAGCATCAACGAGTCGCGGCGCCGCAATGCGATGGACGCGCTGGCGCAAGAGATAAAGGCGCTGGACAAACTCGCGGAAGCGGTGGAAACGGACTCCGGCGCTGAGCGCGTGCTGAACAACCTGCGCACCCTGATGGACAAGACCAAGGCGGCGGTAGAGTCCGGTAACTGGCCCAACTACACGCAAGACAGCATGTTTGAATCCATGCTGCTGGATGACCTGAAGTTTCGCGGCCCCGGCGGCAAGGGCAGCATCACCAGCAACGGCTTGAGCAAGGCAATGCTGGCGGCACTACCGAAGGAAGCGGCACAGGCCAAGCCTGCGGATGATTCGACGGTGCCGATGTACTCGCGCTCTGCCGAAACCAGTCGCGCCTACGAAGCCCGCATCGACGCTCTGATGGGCAACGATCCGGCTAATCGTATCGGGGTTCGCATTCTGGACCGCTCCGACGTGCTGGGAATGATGGGGTATTCCGATTCCCCGGTCACGCTGCAAGAAAGCAAGGTCGTGCAGGGCCGGTTTAATCACCATCTGCGAGCCGAGCACTGGAAGAAGATTCCTCAGTGGCTAGAGGAGCCTGCGGCCGTGTTCGAGTCGGACACAGTTCCCGGCAGATTGGTGTTCATCGCGCCGGAATTGGTGAATGGAGCGCCCGTGCTGATGGCGGTGGAGTTGGATGCCAGTGTCGGCGCAACCAACGTCCATTTACTGGTCAGCGCCTACGACAAGGAGCGTGGGCGTCTGCCGGTGATGCGGTGGGCTTCGGAGGGACTGGTCAAGTACATCGACCAAAAGAGATTCCCCGCGATCCTTGCCACGTCTGGGCTCCAATTGCCCAGGGTCCTGCAAGAAGCACGGGGAAACGGAAGAACGATACTCGGCTACGCCGATCTTGTCAAATCCAGGGATTCTTCCGCCTCGTACCGCCGTGGCGACACCGCCCCCGCCACCCTCACCCCCGCCGAAATCCGCACCGCCCTAGCGCAGCCCCTCGCGCGCCTGACAATCCCCTACGCCATTCACGCCAGCAACGCTGATGCGAAGAAGGCGACGGGCGCCTCTTTGCCCGCTGGCGTGAAGGGCCTGTACGCCAAAGGCAAGCTGCATCTGGTGCTAGACGGCATCGCCAGCCCGTTGGAAGCAGAGGCCGTGTACTGGCACGAAGTTTCACACGCAGGTATTGACGCCCTCTACGGCACTGGTTCGCAGAAGTACGAAAACGCCTTGCGCGGCCTGTCGCTGCAAAACCCGAACATTCGCCAAGCCGCTAAGGTGTGGCTGGACAGACACGGGAAACAGGACGTACAGAGTCGAATTGACGCCAGCATAGAGGCTGGAATTGCCTCGGGCATGAGCGAAACTGCTGCCAAAGCGCGGGCCGAGAAACGGCGACCTGACGTTGTAAAGCGCGTCAATATACAAGCCATCGACGAAGCCCTGGCCGAGCTATCCGGGCGCAATGCCGAGATCAAGGGCTTGCCGCGCTTTATCGCTGCGGTGCAAGAATTTATGCGCTCGATTGGGCTGAACCGGCTGGCCGACTACATGGAAAGCCTGACCGACGCCCAAGCCCTGACGATGATCCTGAACGCGCGGGAAGCGGTGATGGGGCAGGAACAGGCGCAAGGGATGGGCGATGCGCAACCGGCGTTCGCACAGGATCGTGGTACAACGCCATCAATGGCGAGCCGCAAGGATGTCGTCGGTCGTGGTACAAAGGCGTCTGTGCCGGACTTTGACACCGCATCCGGCGACTACAACCCTGACCTGTCGCCATTCTGGATCAAGAAGGCGAAGGAGGAAATTCGCGGCGATGGCATGCCGGATGCGGAGTATCACCAAGCCATCGCCGAATACGCCAACGCCCGGCGGGTTGAATCGTTGCTGGAGCAGCTTGGCTGGAGGCGGCGCGGCGGCAGCAATATTTCGTCATCGACGTACTTCACGAAGGACGTTGCGCACCCGACGGAGGCTGACGCGAAGACTTACGAAGTGCGCGTGTCCGATCACGACGACTTCCACCCTGCCGATGACTCTGTGGAGGCGAGGTATCAACTCAACTTCCGCGATGGCACCGCCCAATGGTCGAATGTTGATGTCGGGCCTGACCTGAACAACGCTGACGCACTGGACCGCCTGCGCGACATCCTGCCGAATGAATCTCAAGGCGGGCGCTCTGCCGATGACAAGACCAAGCTGCGCCTAGCGCCATACACGCAGGCCGAAATGATCGCTCGCGGCGCAGATGGAAACTTGTCGCGCGGGTATGAGCGCTACATCCCTATCGACAAACTCGATGGGCTTGAGCCTACCCCAGCCAACAACGAAAGCGATGATGGCAAGTACCTCCCTGGTCGCCCAATTACGCAGCCCATTGAGGTACAGGCAAATCTTGCTGATGACACGTTCATGGTTTACTCCGGCAATCACCGCATTGCGCAGGCAAAAGCCAACGGTCAAAAACACATTCTTGCTTTTGTTGAGCCCGACCCGAATGACCGCAGAGGGATAAAGAAAGACTCTCCTACATTCCGCACAAACCCAGACGCGAATGACCCCCCCGCGCCGAACAGCGACGGCGCATCTTTCTCCCAAGGTGAAGGAGCCAAGCGCGATCCGGCAGAGGACAATATCAGTTTCAGCCGGGCGAGCATTGTCGGCAACACCACCCCCGGATCGTGGAATGCGCCGGAGCCGTCCAAGTTCGACAACATGGTCTACACCATGCAGGATAAACAGGTGGACACCAAGCGCGTGGTGCAGGCCATCCGCGAGGCTTCGGCCGGCCTTGCCGATCAGGCCGACGTCTACCTGCAAGAAGAACTGTTCCATGGTCGCGCCGCCAAGCGCACCGAGGATTTCGTCAGCCGTGAACTCAAGCCGCTGCTGCTGGACATGCAAATGCGCGGCATCACGCAAGAGCAACTGGACAAGTACCTGCACGCGCGCCACGCCGAAGAAGCGAACGAACTGATCGCCGGGCGCAACCCTGCCATTCAGGACGGCGGCTCTGGCATGAAGACGGCTGACGCCCGAGCGTTCCTGTCCGGGTTGGGCCAAGCCGAACGCCAGCGCATCGAGCAAGTCGCCGCCAAGGTGGACGCCATCCTGGCGGCAACGCGCAACCTGTACGTGGCCTATGGGCTGGAATCGGCGCAGACGGTGGACGGCTGGCGCGGCATGTTCCAGCACTATGTGCCCCTCATGCGCGAGGACCACGACGGCGGCATGGGGGTCGGGCAGGGCTATTCAATCAAGGGCCGCGAGAGCAAGGGCCGCACCGGCTCTGCCTCCAAGGTGGTGGACATCCTGGCCAACATCGCCATGCAGCGCGAACGGGCCATTACCCGCGGCGAAAAGAACCGGGTGTCTAACGCTCTGCTGGGCCTGGCCGAAAGCAACCCGAACGAGGACTTCTGGCGCACCGGCTCCCCGCCGAGTGAGCAGATTTACAACCCCAAGACCAACGCGGTGGATAGCCGCACCGACCCGCTGTTTAAGAGCCGGGACAACGTGATTGTCGCCAAGGTCCGGCTGGCCGACGGCAGCGTTGAAGAGCGCGCCGTGATCTTCAACGAGGACAGCGAGCGGGCCGTCCGCATGGCGACTGCGCTGAAGAACCTCGACGCGGCAAAGCTGGAGGGATTGCTAGGCGTGTCGGCCAAGATCACCCGGTATTTCGCCGCCATCAACACGCAGTTGAGCCCGATCTTCGGCACGGTGAACTTCACACGGGACGTCCAGGGCGCGATGGTGAATCTGTCGTCCACCGAGCTGGCGGGGCAGCAAAAGAAGATTGCGGGGGATGCCCTGTCGGCCTTGCGTGGCATCTACATTGACGCACGCGCAACCCGCGCCGGCAAGCCGACGACCTCGATCTGGGCTGCGCTGTGGGAAGACTTCCAGAACGAGGGCGGGCAGACCGGCTACCGCGATCTGTTTTCCAACAGCGCGGATCGGGCCAATGCGATCGAGGCTGAATTGAACCCGACCGGCTGGATGGATAGCCCGCTGGGCAAGGTGTTTACGGTCAACGGCGCTTTGAAGATGCCGCTGAAAATGGCGCAAGAGCGGGCCAAGGGCCTGTTCGGCTGGCTGTCGGACTACAACCTGGCGATGGAGAACGCCGTCCGGCTTTCAGCCTACAAGGCCGGGCTGGACTCTGGCATGAGCAAGCAGCAGGCCGCCTCCCTGGCCAAGAACCTGACGGTGAACTTCAACCGCAAGGGACAAGTCGGGCAGCAGGCTGGCGCCGTTTATGCCTTCTTCAATGCGGCCGTACAAGGAACGGCGCGCCTCGGTCAGACGCTGTTCGACATGGACGGCTCCGATGTATCGACTATTCGCCTGAGCAAGACTGGCAAGAAGATCGTCTACGGCGGGATTTTGCTGGGCACGATGCAGGCGCTGTTGTTGGCCGCCGCCGGGTTCGATGACGAGGAACCGCCCGACTTCGTGCGCGAGCGCAGCCTCATCATCCCGATCGGCGGCAAGAAGTACATCACGATTCCGATGCCGCTGGGCCTGCACGTCATTCCCAACATGGGCCGCATCCCGACCGAGTTCGTCCTGGGCGGTTTCAAGAAGCCCGGCCAGCATCTGGTCAAGCTGATCGGCCTGTTCACTGATGCCTTCAATCCGATTGGTGGGGCCGGGCTGTCGCTGCAAACAATCGCGCCGACGGCGATCGACCCGTTTGCCGCCCTAGCCGAAAACCGCGACTGGACCGGCAAGCCGATCGCCAAGACCGGATTCAACAAGGCCACGCCGGGCCATGCGCTGGTGAAGGACACCGCGAGCGCGCCGGCCAAGTTCCTGTCGCACGGCATCAACTTGCTCAGCGGTGGGACCGACCATGTAGCCGGGGTGTTCTCCCCGACCCCCGATCAGATCGACTATCTGTGGGGCCAGGTGACGGGCGGGGTCGGGCGCGAGGCGGGCAAGCTGCAGCAGACGCTATCGGCCAGTGCATCGGGCGAGGACTTGCCCCCGCACAAGATCCCGCTGCTTGGGCGCTTCTACGGCGACAGCCAAACGCAGTCGGCGCAGGCCGGCTCCTTCTATGCCAGTTTGAACCGCATCAACGAATACGAAGCCGAAATCAAGGGGCTGCGCAAAGAAGGCAAGGGCGCCGAGTTGAGCGCCTACCTCAAGGACAACCCGGAGGCCCGGTTGTTCCAGGCTGCCAATAGCTTCGAGCGCACGGTGCAAAAGCTGCGGGTGCAAAAGCGCGACCTGATGGCCAAGGACGCGCCGGACGAGCAGATCAAGGCAGTCGAAAAGCAGATCACCGACCGGATGACGCGCTTCAACGATCTGGTGCGCGGCCTAAAAGAAAAGAAAGCGGCCTAGCAGGAACAGGCTAACGAGTGCGGCACCGCCCCAGGCCAGCATCACGACAACCTGAGTAAGTTGCTCCGGTGCCCAGGCGATGAAGGCCAGGATTAGCAGGCCGACGATGATGAAGAATTCCACGGCGCTGATTCTACGGGAAGCCTGAAACAAGTAGTTGCTCTGTACGCCCATCCAGTTAAAATAGGCGAGCCCGCAAAGCGTTGGAAGCGCGATGCAGGCTCTAACCAATCCGCGAAAGGAACTCGCTTCATGGCTGATGACGATGGTACTGCAATCAAGGTCTGCAACACTTGCAAGCTGAGCAAGTCGATACTTGAGTATCACAAAAACAAGAGTAGCAAAGGCGGGAGGCTTCCGCGTTGCAAGCATTGCAGGGCAATAGTAGATGCGCCGTACGTCGAGGCGCACCGAGAAATCATCCGAAAACGCGCAAGAGAGTGGGCTAAAGCCAATCCGGCAAAGTCCGCCGTGCGCGTCAAGGAATGGGTTGCCAGACACCCCGAGCGGATTAAGGAAATCGCCCGCAAGCACCGCATGAGCCCGCAAGGCAGGGCGGCGGCTGTATTGCAGATGGCCAACCGCGATCCGCAAAAGCGGCGCGAGGTGGTCTTACGCTACTACGAGCGAAACCCTGACCGCTACCGCAATTACAGAAGAAATCGCCGCGCAAGAATTGCGGGAGCGGAAGGCAGTCACACCAAGGAAGACGTTGCTAGAATAATTGCGCTCCAAGGAATGCGCTGCGTGTATTGCAAAGTGAAGCTGGCAAACAACCGCTATCACGTTGACCACCAAATGCCGCTGGCGCTTGGCGGCTCCAACGACAAGACAAACCTGCAGGTGCTTTGCCCGCGCTGTAACCGAAGCAAAGGCGCAAAGCATCCGCTTCAATTCGCACGCGAACGAGGGCTACTTCTCTAGCCCTCTCCTTTATTTTCACCCCAACCACAAGGCCCATAACGGGCCTTTTTCTATTTCTAAGGAGCCACTATGGCAACAGTAGTCCCTACCTCCGCCAGTGTCGGCGGCGACGGCAATGCGATTTTGTGGACTTGGGCGATGGTCACGGCCAACGTCGAAGGTCTGCCATTCGAGTACGTGCAGCACATGGATCTTTGTTGGCAATCGTTCGCCACCACTCAGAGCACCGCCGTGATAACGATCCAGGGCAGCAACGACGGCACCAACTACTTCAGCATGACCAACGCCAGCGGAGGTGCTGCGGCGACGTTCTCGGCTGATGGCGGCAAACAGACCGTTGAGCGACCGCGATATGTCAGGCCGTACCTGACCACGGCTGGAACAGGCGCCGTGATCTCTGTCACTTGCCTGGCTCGCAAAAACCCCGTGAGGTAACCCCATGAACCAAAAGATCAACGATTTCATTGAAGGCGTCCGCGTCGAAGTTGTCCGCATGGAGCGCCTTGTCGGGCTGGCCGATGTGCTGGAAGAAGCTCGTGCTGCAATTTCCGGCGCTGATGCTGCCAAGGGTGCGGCAGAGAAAGCGTTTGTCGAGCGTGACGCCGCGTTGCTGGAGGTTGCAGCCGCGCAGGACCGCGTAAAGGACGCCGACGGCCAAGCCGCTGCGATCCTTGCGAAAGCCCGCGCCGACGCCGACGCCGTTGCATCAGACGCCAATCAGTTCGCCATTGCCGTAGCTGACAAGGCACGCGCCGACGCCGAACTTGTCATCGCAGCCGCGAAGGACAAAGCGCAGGCCGATCTGCAATCGGTGACCGACTCGCGCAACCGCACGGCTCAAAACGTGGCTGATCTGAAGGACGAAGCGGCGCTGCTGATCGGCAAGCGCGACGAGCTGGCCGGCGAAGTGTCGGAGCTGGAAAGCAATCTGGCAGCGGTGAAGCGGGCCATTGCGAGCTTGAAGGGCTGAATCCCATGAATCTGCCTGACGTGGAGAGCCACAATGCTTAAGTCATCCGGCGTAGGCACATTCACGATACCCACTGCCCCGAGCGCCGGGACGGCGATAACGGCCGGCGCGGCCAGCGTCTATTCAACCAACTATGTCCAGTTGATTGCATCGACTGCCTCGGCGCAGTACATCACCGGCCTAACGATCACCTCGCCCACCGCTACCTCGGTGCCGACATACGTCAACGTGCAGCTTGCCACGGGCGCGGCCGCATCTGAAACCATCGTCGGGCAGATTCAAGTATCCCCCAACAGCGCGACAACGACGACCGCAGTGAAAACCGGCTTCGTGCAGATTTACCCGTGGATTTCGGTTGCCAACGCGACCCGCATCGCGGCCAAGGTTGCCGACAGCATCGGCGGGCTCGCCTGGTCCGTCTCGCTGAACTGCATCGCGGCGACAAACATCGTGGTGGACGGCAACGTCAAGGAACAGGCCGACGTACAGACCTGGCTTGCAAGCGCGGTGACGGCGGCGACCGCTGGTATTCCAGATGTCAATACCAAGAACATCAACAACGTTGCGGCGGCGACTCCGGGCGCTGCGGGCGGCGTGCTTATCAGCGGGTCGAATGCTGGCACGACAACACTCGGCGCGTTGACGGTCACGGGCGCAACAACGCACACCGGGGCGACGGTACACACCGGCAATGTGCTGCTATCCGATGGCCTGACGATCGCCGCGCCGAGCACGGCCAACCGGGCAGGGATGGACATTACCGGCATCGGCACTGCGGCCGGCGTCAAGATCACTGGTGGCGCTGCTGTGACAACCACGGCAG
>JBKJTI010000305.1:0-14621 GCA_046590425.1 Cypionkella sp.
AGCGGCTTTTACGCTTGGATGCGTGAGCCATTGAGCCCCCGTGCGTTGGAGGATCAGCGTCAAACTGTGCTGCTGAAGCAGGCTTGGGATGATAGTGGCGAGGTCTATGGCTACCGCGCATAGGGGTCGATCACGATGGTGCCCACCGGCTCCGGCCCGGCATAGGCCACCATCGCCCGGCGGTTGCGTTCTGACAGATAGCCCGGCGGCACGGCAGCCATGGCAAAACCGCCATCGGTGCCGGCGGCATAGCGCCGGGCCACGTCGGACGGCAGGCTGGTGCCCGAGACGCAACCCGCAAGAACCGCACCGCAGGCCATCATCACCATGACCCGTAGAAGCCTACCACCAAACCTCATGCTGCCACCCCTTCTGGTTTGCGGTCCCGCAGGGCTCCGAAACCCTCTTGCAAAAAGCCTAACAGACATCAGCCGGCAGCGGCAACATCCAGCTCGACCGACATGACACAGGGTCCGGGCCGGGCGTCGGCAGCACCGGCAAAACTCAGCTGGGTAGCGCCATCGCCCGTGCGCTCGTCCGCAACGGGCGCCGGGTCGCGTCTTCAACGTCATCGATCTGGTGAATAGGCAGCAAACAGGGCCAGGTGGCGAATTATCTGACCCACATGGGCTTCGTCATTCTCCCCTCTCGTGGTTTGCAGGCAAACCATTGCCGGGCAGCGGACGAACTGGGATATCTGCTTCGCATAATCCGGCGGCCAACTCTCCGAGCGCACCTCGGTCATCGTCACCACCAACCTCGCCTTCGGAGAATGGCCCAACGTGTTCGGCGACGCAAAGATGACCATCTCCCCTGCCCCCATCGCCGACGATCTGTAGCCGCGCATTGCGATAGTCCTCCTTGGCAATACAAAGCTCCGCCACCGTGACGGACCACGCCTGATGCAAAAGCTCGGTGCTGTCCCTAAATCCAAGAGCACGCAGACCTGCCGTGCCTTGGGCACCTCGATGACTTCGAAGCTGAGCAGACTATCGGCCGAGGCGCTGCGCATGATCGTGACCAGAATGACCCCATCCAACGAGAAGTCGCTTTCGTACAGCGTGAAGGACGCCGGGGCCGTCCAAGTCGGATAGGGTCGTGGCGGTTCCTTTTTCACCACGCGGCCTACAACGTTCGAGCGTTCCCAAGCGGCCAGCTTTTTAGTGAAGCGTGCGGGCGGTTTGGGGCTGCCGTTGGAGTAACGAATGAGCGCGCCCAAGGGCGCTGTGTCGATGATTGCGGTTGCGGACATGATTCCTCAACCTGAATGCGAGGATTCGCACCCATCTTATTGATATTAGTGTATTTTATGGTGTTTGAGGGCGGGTTTCCCCGCCCTTGACGGCTCAGATCACTCCGCGGCCATCATCGCGGTGCTTTCCACAGGCAGATCGGCGATCAGGAAGGCGGGCAAGTCGACTTCCTCGACAGTGTCAGCCGCATCCAAGGCTTCTTCGCTCAAAGCCCCCTGCCCTTCTGCTGCGGCATCGCCGTCCAGAGCGGCAAGATCACTGCGCCGCAGAACCTCCGGCAACCAACCGCTGCCCTTGAGCAAGCATTCAGCTTCCGTGGCCATCTCGCCCTTCTTCAGATAGTCGAGCAACTGCGCGGTGCCCGCCCCCTTCGCCTCACGCATGGCATCGAGAATGCGCGCCTTGGGGACCCGGTTCAGGTAGGTGTCCGCAGTCGGCTCCCAGCCTGCCGCGACCATGTCGATATCGACTGCTTGGGCCACGAGCTCGGACTGCGCCATGCGGCGGGTCAACCCGCTCGCCGAGATGCCCGCACTGTAAGGGTTCACCTTCTCATGCAGCGCGTTGACCCCAAAGCTCACGCAGTGCGCCAACAGAGCGAGTCGGCTGGCCTGATCGAGGATCGAGAGATAATCCCAAAGCACGGCATCGTCGCCAAGCGGCAGATCGGCCTCACATGCAGCGTGACGATTGTCCACGGCCTTGGCCACAGGACTGTCCTTCAGATCGGGTCCCTGAGCCGACATGTAGACGGGGTGCACAGAAGCCTCCAAGCAACTGCCCGATGCGCCGGAACTGCGGAAGGTGTCATTGACGAGCTTCATCAGCAGAAGCGTCAGGGCGACGTCTGGCGGACGCCCAATCGCCTACCGCAACGCGAGGGTCCGATGGGCAGTCAGCTCCATGACCAGACGCTCCGGCAAGGACTTCAAAGCGCCGTCATCCTCATCGTCTGGAAGACCGGCACTGAACGGCTGCGCCCCAGAAGTGATGACGGTAGCCACAGATGCGCCAACAGGAAGCTGATAGGCAGAAACGCCGCCATCGGCCCCCTGCCCTTCCGCGCTCGCCTCTACGCCGAAGTTGGCCAAGGTCTTCTCGCGAAGCTCATCCTCCGGCCGGACATAGCCGCGATAGACAGCCAAGCCACCATCTCGATCCAGCGTTACAAAGACACCAGCACGGGCAACCTCGGCCGCATCAGAGATAAGCGGACGCGGCTCAAAGGCCTTCATCGCAGCTTCCAGCTCACCAAGCCGGGTGTCGATCTCCTCCGGGTATTCATCCTGTCCAGAGCACTCATCTTCCAGTGCGCGATACTCGCTGACCAGTTTGGCGTGCTCTGCAGCTTCATACGCGCTGAGCGGCGAAGGATCGCCAATCAGGCGCCGCAGACCGTGGCTGTAGGCGTACGGCAGGTCGGTGGGCACCTCGATCCACTTCCAACCTTCAGCAGCAATTGCCTGCGCTTCGGCTTGCAGCCTGTCCGCGAGCAAACGGTCAAGCAGGGTAGGGTCCTCCAACCCGCCCCCATCATCGCCTTGAAAGAGATCGCGCAGGACAACTCCACGCGCCGCTTCATAGGCCTCGATGCCGACAAAGACCGCGCGCCAATCGGACGCACGCACAGAGGTTTCGGTCAAAATGCGCCGGATCGAATAGGGCTCCTTGTTCCAGGAGTTTTTCACCGCATCCCAGACCTGCACGTGACGCACGTGATCTGGGTTTACCGTGAAGGCCATGAGTTGTTCGAGCGTCATGCCATCCTCGGCATAGACCTCGAGCAGGGGCCACGGAGGCGAGTTTCAGGAGCTGTTTGACGATCTGCGGCGTCACGAAGAAGGCCGCCGCGATTGCTTCCTCGCCCTGACACTTTTCGCGCAAGGAGGCAAAAGGCACGGAATTGATCGAGCGGATGCAAGGCAACGCGCTGCATGTTCTCAGCCAAAGTGTCGTCCTCGGCCAGAATATCTAATGTCACATCGCGCAACACACAAGACACAGGCGCAGTCCTTGCCAACCGCTTTTGCTTCACCAGCAACGACAGCGCTTGAAAGCGCCGACCGCCGGCAGGAATCTCGAACTTTCCGGTCTCAACGCCATCGGCATCCAGCACAGGCCGCACGCTAAGGCCTTGCAACAGACCGCGGCGAACGATGTCCTCGGCGTGTTCTTCAACTGAGACACCGGCCTTGATGCGACGGACGTTGGACTGGCTGAGCACCAGGTTGTCAAAGGGGATGTCCCGCGAGGACGACAGGGTGATCTTCTGGGCACCGGGCCATCAGGTTTTATCAACGATGGGCGCCACCTTCCAGATATCACTTCCTGTCGCACTCAAACCAACCAATCTCAAGCTCTCTGCCATGGAACTGTTTGTCGAGTACGAGCTGACGCTGCTTCGTGAAGATTGTCCGCGGACAATTCTATTTTCTGAGACGGAGCCCTCAGTTCGCGGCACTCGCTGGCTGTTGTCCGCGGACAACTTTAGCACCTTCGCAGCCCATTTTGCTTCACAAGGGTTTTGATCATTGCCCAAGGATCGAAAGCTGAGCTTCGCCTTCCGGAGGTAATGGCACGAAAGTAGGCCCCAAGTTGTCGAATTTTTCCTTGCATTTGAAGCAGGCCCCATACGGTAACGGCCGTCCCAAGTTCTCCAAGCCTATCCTCCGCCGCGCGGTAAGTCGTACTGTCGATCCCCATCATTGGGGCAAGAGTACGGGCGTGACCTATGACATCGGATAGGCTCTCTGCGGGGCGCTGGAGGTAACTCGCTGCCTCTTTGCATGCATCAACTAGGCTTCCAATCGATATCTGTTGATGCTCTTGGTTGGGTTCCCTGGCCTTCTCAGCGACATCAGAATCTATAAGTTCTTTTTTTGAGTTATGATGGTGCCGGACATTTTGTCCGGCAGTTGCGGACACTTCGACCACATTCGACAAATTAGCATCGGTGTCTGTTCCCTGGTTTTCCTTAACGGAGATAAGGCCATCCAGTATGCTGTTGAGTTCTTCAGCGCTCAGCTTACGCCTCAAAGTGCGCAGTGCGTTTTCCGCATCGACGCTTGACCCATCCAACTCCATGGTTCGGGCGATTGCGCACCGCACTTTTGTCCGTAGGAAGGAAATATGGCTGGCCTGTTTGGCGCAGGCTTCTGCCATCGCGCAAATCTGGTCATAGCTTTTGAAAAGCGGAGAAAGGTCAAAACCGAAGCGAAGGACACTGCCTGTGGACATGTCGCTCTTGGAGAAACGTTTGCGGTTAGGGCTATCGGACCGAACGAGCAAGCCAGCCTCTACTAGTAGAGCGACGTGCCGACGGAGCGTTCGGTCGGAAATACCGTTACGTTTGAACGCAATCGTCGCGTTTGAAGCAAAGACGAAGTTGTGGCTTCGTTTTGGGGGCAAGCAGGACAGCAAGGCGTCCAGAGTTGCAATGATCGGAGCTTTGAGCCCGAGGGATGTACTAGCCTTGCGAACAACTTCGATGATGCTGAACCGGTCAGGCTGACAGTTTGTCGCAGGCAATACTTCTCTGGCCCGCGCCCCTAAAGGTGCGGCGATATGTTGAAAGCGCATGTTTTTTCACGGCAAGCCTAGGCAAAAGCTGCCACAGCAAGGCACCGATTAGTTCGCCTGTTTTGGCAAACTTATCACATCAACCGAATCGGTTGTTCTTGACTGACAGGGAGAAGCTGGTAAATCTGATGATGCTAGGCAACAGATTGGGCTCTCCGAGGGTGACCTTGGGGGGCTCTTTCTTTTACTTTGGTTGCGAGTGCTCCCTTTGTTGTTGATCTGCTCGGTTCACCTCAGTCGACTTCAGTTGCCGACCGCCAGGCCTCGTAGAGGCGCAAGACCTCTGTTTCAGCATGTTCTTTCATCCACTTTGTGAACTCAGGTTGGTCAGAGCCTGCAAAGCGGATCGTCAATGATCGCGGAGTGTCTTTGATCTCGGCGACCTTGGAACCGTCGTAAAGGATCGGTAGGGCAGGGCGCGGGACGGCTAGTGAGGGTCCCGATTGTC
Source organism: Cypionkella sp. (assembly GCA_046590425.1). Lineage (GTDB taxonomy): Bacteria > Pseudomonadota > Alphaproteobacteria > Rhodobacterales > Rhodobacteraceae > Cypionkella. The sequence continues at coordinate 5,281 of JBKJTI010000305.1, forward strand.
CCACTTTCAATGCCGCATCAGACAGAAATGCGAACCGTTCATCTGAGGTAAGCGTACGAGAGGCTTCATCCAAGGACGCTACGAGAGCGTCGAGGTCGATTTCCTTGTCGCGAACAAGGTCAGCCAGTTCTTCCCAGCGACGGCGCCCGATTCCGTGGGCCGCACCAATGAATTGAACCGCGCTGAGCGGCAGTGTCCGCGCCACTTTGGTCATCCGAGAAAGCATGGGCCTGTCGATCGCTAAGGCATCCAAGACCACGGACTGTTCATATCCACCATCGGTCAAATCAGTGACAAAGATGGCCTTCTCGATGAAACTCGGATCAAGGCGCAAGCTGTTCTCTTGGCCCTGCGCCAAGATCGCCTGTTCATCGGTGAGGGTTCGGATCAGGGCTTTGGCAGGGATGCCAGCCAACTTCAGAGCACGAAGCCTCCGTCTACCATAGACGATGCGATAGCGTCCCGGATTTTCAATTAGTGGGCGCACCATGATTGGCACTTGCTGACCATGAGCGCGAATGCTCTGCACAAGATCTGCAACATCGGCGTCAGTGATGTTCAAACGATCCTTCGGACCGCCGTCGTCAATTAATGATGGATCAATCTCTCGGACAGCGTTCGAAGACAGGTCGCGAAGCGTAGACTTGACGCCTGACATCGCTCCAGTGTTGGGAAACCGGGGTTTGCTGTCAGCTTGGCTTGCTTCCGAACCGGAATCGGGAGGCGGCGGTGGTTGAAATATGTTGCGACGAGCCATTAGTCAGTTCTCCGTCCCCAGGCTTCCTGGATGACCTTTTCAAACTCATCCGCGACGCCATTCACACTTTCGAGGATGCGATCCAGCGTTTTGCGGATGACTTGAGTAGGGTCGAGTTCATAGATTGTCTGTTGGGTCATGCCGGCATCAGAAATCGCGGTGGACTTCAGCATCGGGGTGTTCAAGACTTGATCCAGCAGGATTGATCGCAGAAAGCCTGCCATCTGAGATTGTGGAACGTCTGTCGGTTCATAACGCGCGATCAAGAATTTGAGAAATTTCCAATCGGTCGGACCTGTCGACTCTTCAAGAACCCGGACGGTTTCCCCAGCCATTTCAAGGAACTGCGCCATTGACGCCACGTCCAACATGCTTGGAACGACAGTTATGAGAAGTCCAGTCGAGGCCAGCAGCGCAGTCATGGTGGTAAAGCCAAGTTGCGGTGGGCAATCGATTAAGACGAGGTCGTAGTCCTTCTCAACTTCATCCAGCGCAATGGCGAGCCGCTGAGTAAATGGTGGATCAACCCGATGCTGAAGAGCATAAGCAGTCTCGGTTTCATACTCAGACAAGATCAGGCCAGCCGGGGCGAGATCGAGATTGTGAAAGTAAGTTTTCCGAATGACTTGGCTGAGTGGCACGGGATCTTCATAGCGCAAAGCATCGTAGATCGTCCCAGTTTCCGCAAACTCGATCTCCGGGCGGTAGCCGAACATCGTTGTCAGGCTCGCCTGTGGGTCCATATCCAATGCCAAAACCCGGTAGCCGCGCAGTGCATAGCGTTGAGCAAGATGGATGGCCGATGTTGTCTTGCTGGACCCACCCTTGAAGTTCACGACAGAAATAACCTGTAGTCCGTCGCCGTCACGGCGCCCGGGCAGGTAGGCTTCGCCATTGCGACCTGTGCGCGCCATGACCTTGCGAATGGCGTCGATTTCTTCTGCAGTATATAGGCGCCGGCCGCGCGCGTCAGTCTCGACTTCAGGGAAGTCGCCTTCCTGGTGTCGCGTTCGAAGGTTAGACATGCTGATACCCGTCAGCTCGGAGACCTCGGCGGGATGGAACTTGCGCAGAGTTTTTCGGCTTTCGGGTTGAAAGCTGTTGCGCATATGGGTGTTCAGAGCTTCAGACAGGCGTGCAGCGTTTGCATTGATTGTGCTAGCAATTGAGCCTGGCGAAGGGTGATATGTGCTCGTGTTCATCTGTCCTCTGGCGCCTCTTGGTGGGCTTTTGTAGTTTCGTCGCAAGAAAGCGTCATAATCGTATTTGTGCGACAACTGAAGTGATGGCACGCAACTTATAGTGCGGCAACTGTTTTTTTATGCTGTGAGTTGTGCGGCATGTATTTCTTCCTCGCCCAAACTCTCAACGCAGCGTGGTAAGTTATTGATAGCTATGTGAAAAGTTCGATCTGCTGTGGAGGGCGACACATCTTGTACCAATTGGACTACAGAGCACAAAACCTAGTTCAGAAATAGACGTGCGCGAATCGCTCGCTGCATTTCTATTGTAGCTAGGACGCTAATACGCGCGTATCCGATGAGTTGCACGGGGCAGGGGCCTTTTTGCAAATGCGGATCTCAGGAGTAAACGACAGTATGAGAACGCTTGCAGCGGGCACTCCAATTTGCCGACATCTGTGAATTGATATGACCGTCGTCACGGGTTGAGCGTGGCGAGCATCTTTGCGAACGGCGTTCAATCGGGCCGCCGGGTGAGGTACGCTGGCGCCCTGTTGCCAAAACAAAATCATCCGGGGGCCGTTCAGCACGTCCGCTACACGACGCTGGAACCCTCGCGCCTGAGGGGTGAAGGGCCGGTCGCCAGTTTGCCCGCCATGGCGCCGACCCATGCGGTGCGGGTGCTTTGCCCCGGCTTCAGGCGGCCAAGTTTCGCAGCATTGCCACGATCGGCTCAATGGAAAACACCTCCAGCCCCTCACGGCCGATCGGCAGTTCCGGCGTGATCATCGCCACATAGGACCGCAGGCCTTCACCCAAACTGTCGGTTCGCAGCCCTCTTTTCTGAATGGCCCAGATCGAGACGATGATCTCGATGGAGAACACCAGACGTAAAGCCTCAAGGATGCGCTCGAAATCGGCGACCGAATGCAAGGCGTGGCCTGCGGTGTCTTCCACGCCATCGGCAATCTGACCGACTGACAACAACAAGGACGGCGCCGCCCAGATCTTGATCGAAGTGATCAGCGAGGCGGCCAGATGACCAAGGTTGAGGAATTGCACCCCGCCAAGTGGGCTGTTTTCATCCGAAAATCCGGTCGGCAGCCCAGAAAACTCGGTCCACTGCTGTTTGTGCAGCCGCTCACCGGCAATATCGGCCGCTTTGGCAAAGGCCTGACGCAGCCCGTCGACGGCAAGCGTCATCCGCGTCGAATCCATATTGCCATGCGAGCGCACCGAGCGGTCGTGGCTGTCCACAATCGGATTGTCGGTGACGGAGTTCAGTTCCTCGTCCCAGACCGTGATGGCGCGCACCAGCAACTCTTGCAACGCGCCATGGATTTGTGTGCCGCACCGGAAACTCAGGGGATCCTGAATGCGACGGGCGGCACCTTCCTGCCAAAGTTGGCTGTTCTTCAACAGATCCCGGATCTCGGCACTGAGCACGGCCTGACCGCTGCGCCGGTGTGCCTGATTAACCTTTTCGCTGATCGCATTGAGGTTGCCGCGAAAGGCTTCCAACGACAGGGCCAAAGACAGGTTGCCCAGTCGCAAGATGGCTTGCGCCTCGATCAGCGCCTCGGCCCCGGTGGCCAGTGTCACCGCATTGGTATTGATCAGCGACAGGGTTTCCTTCGGCCCCGGTATGCCCCGTGCCAGTGCCTCGGGCTGACTTTGCAGCCAGTCGGCAATCTGGGCCATCGGGATCAGGTCGGCAGCACCAACCGTGCCATAGGAGGAGACCTGCGGCATCTCACCCGAATTGATTTGCGTCATGATCAATTGCACCAAGGGGGCCGAGACCCCGGACAACCCGAGCGAAAACTCATTTGCCAGAATGATCAGCGCCGCCCGCACCCGGCGCTCCGGCAAGACGGCACCGCCCATGTGGGTGGAATGGGCGCGGGCCAGACGACGGTTGTAATCGCGCATACCTTCGGGCGGCACCGCGAATTCCTTTTGCGAGCCGACCCCGGTCGTGATGCCATAGCCTTTGAGGCCGCTGCTGACGATTTCCTCGACAACGCTGCGACCCTGGCGAATGCGCAGATCAGCGTCCTCGGCCAGAGCCACCTGGCGCTTGCGCGCGGCGGCTTCGATCAGTTGCGCGCAGGTCAGGGACGTCCCGTCCAGAATGATTGGCATCGGAGTTTCGGGGTCGAAAGTGTTGGTCATCGTGCGATACTACTTGTCGAAAGCGACCGCTTAATCGTGGCGGCTCGCGGCGGTGGAGAGCGCCATTCGCAACAGAGATGGCGTAGGAGATGCTGCTGCAATGGCGCAGGTGGGAAAGCTGATCTGTTCCACCGCCGACAGAATCATGGTCTGGTGGACTAAAAATGCGATGATTGCGACGAAATGTGGTCGCTAGGGTAACCGGCGCGACGCAGGGCAGGGCGATGATGCCCCCAAGATAACAGTCAGAATACCAAGCAAGAGTCTGACCTATGCGCGTCGGTGTGCTCAGCGCGCAAAACATCGGCTGCAGCATCAAAGGGGATCGTCGCGGCTAGCTCGCGACTAGTTTCAGACTTCAATTGAGGCGGTAAGGTATAATCTGACCTGCCGGATTTTGCTGTCGCGCTTTACTGTGGGCGTGCAGCATGCAGGGTCATAATCCCGCCGCCTTTGTCAGATTGACCCGGAACCTGTCCCGTCTGCGCTGATACCTGCGGGTCATTTCGGCTGAGGCGTGACCAAGTTGCTTTTGGACATAGCGTTCATCCACTTCGGCGCTGCTGGCCAAACCCGCGCGCAAGCTGTGGCCGGAGTAGAGTTTGATCCGCTCCGCCTCGGGCAGATCCGGACGGATGCCTGCTTCCCGGACCGTCTGCTTGATCAGGCGCGCGATGTGCTTGTCGCTGAGCCGGTCCTGCGTAGCCTTCAATCCATTGCGCGAGACTGCGACGAAGAGGGGGCCAAAGTCGATTTTGGCGTAGTGCAGCCACTGCGTCAGGGCATGCACCGGGCAGGTCTGGTCAGAGGAGCCGCGACCGATTTCAACCTCGCGCCAGCCGGTCTTGCCGCGTAGCGTGATCAAGGCGCCGTCGTCGAGGATTTCGACCCAGCCGCCGCTGTCGGGCGTGTCGTCGCGACCGTGGTCAAGGCTGACGATTTCTGACCGCCGCAATCCCCCCGCAAACCCGATCAGTAGGATCGCCCGGTCGCGCAAACCCCGCAGATCATGCGGCAGAGTGGCCAGCATGTCGCGGATGTCTTCGGGCAGGATCGCTTCCTTCTGCACCGGCGGGCGGGCATGCTTGCGGCGGATGCCGGCCAGCACGCTGGCAATGTGGCGGTCTTTGCGGTCGAGCCGCTGACCGCGTTGTGCGTAGCCCCAGCCAAGGCCCGAAAGGCGGCGTTCGATGGACGCAACCGACAGGGGTCGGGCCGCCGACTGCGAGGAGGCCTTGCTCTGCGGCGCCGCCAGATCGGCGATGTAAAGCCCGATCAGCTCGGGTGAGGCGGGCAGGGGGTCCGCGCCACGCATCCGGCACCAACGGGCAAACTGCGCCCAGTCTTTGGCATAGGCCTTCAGGGTATTCTCGGAAACCGCCTGACGGGCATAGTCGCGGGCGGTTTCCACCAGCCGGTCCAGCGTGCCGGAACCCGCGACGTGGGGAGGCAGGGCAATCGCGCGGTCGTCCAAGCGCATGCTCTCGTCGCCGTCGTGTGGATCGGGGCGAATTGAGCTGTCTGAAGCTGATGTCTCGGGTGTTTCTGCCATGCCGTTGAGCATAGCGCTTTTATGTCCGATAATGCAATCTTATTGGACATAGCTATGATGACAACGATACGGCGGTTGGACTCATAATTTCTAGTATTAAGCGCCGCGACAAAGTAGGCTCTTACCATGAGAAAACCGCGCGCCATGCCCATCGACGCCCTGCCGATGCTTCCTCCCCTCCCGGGCTGGATCATGTCCGGGCCTGCGGAAAGCCTCAATGCCGCGATGTTCCGGTCCGGGGCTGTACTGGCGCATCTAACCCTTGTGACCACCGCCAAAGATCTGCCCCAAACCTTATGGCGTGATCGCCTGGCGCTGGCGGCAGCGGAAATCTGCGTGGGCCATTCAGGTCGTCGCGAAGGGGCCGGAGCATTGCGGGATGCGGTGCACCTGACGAAAGCAGGCGATGATCCCGGTCCGTCGGGCCGAGTCTATCGGCAATGGTCCAGGGCGGTTGCGCGGCCGATTTCGGTCTCAAATCTGGGCCGCGCGCTGGAGGGTGTCGCACCAGAGCGGATTGTCCTTTGCCTTAATGCCACCGGGCCAACCCCGGTCGACCGCGCCGCGCAGGTCATCGAGGCCGTGCTGGAAGGCAACCCGCGTGGTGAGACCGCGGCCTTGATCCTTGCGGATGCGGCGCTGGCGAAGTCACTGGGGTGGACCCATGTTCTGCCGCTTTTATCGTTGGCCCTGAAGGCGCGTGATCTGCGCCTGCGCGGGGATGAGTTACGGCTGGCATGCCACCGGGCGGTCGGTGTCGGGGTGCAACAGGCCCTGCCTTTGGCGGGGGAACTCGCTCGGGCGGCGGTCCGGTTGCGCGCGGTGGTGCCGAAGCTGCGCGCCAAGGGAGCCGCGCGCGCGGTCGATCTGGTCCTGTCGCACGATGCGCTGTCACCCGCAGCCTTGGTCGCCTTCATGTCGGACCGCGCCGCGCGGCGGCTGTGCGACCGGCTGGTCGCCTTAGGTGCTGTCCGCGAGCTGACCGGGCGGGACACGTTTCGCCTCTATGGGGTCTGACCATGGCGCGGCGCGGGGAGCAAGAACTTGACCGGGAACTGGCCGTTCTGCCAACGGATCTGCGCTGGCGGGAATGGATGCGGCGGATCGAGGCAGTGCTCTTTGCCTCTGCCACGCCGGTCGCTCGGAACGATTGGCGCGGATCGTGGGGCAGGGTGCCTCGGTCGATCTCCTGATCGAAGATCTGGTGATTGATCTGGAGGGCCGCCCTTACGAGGTGGCGCAGGTGGGCAGCGGCTGGATGCTGCGGACGAAGCCCGCCTATGCCCAGGCGATCCGCGCTGCGGCGGATGTGGGGGACCAGGCGTTAAACCTATCGGAGTTCGACCTGGCCGTGCTGGCGGCGATTGCGTTTCACCAACCGATCAGCCGCGACGGGCTGAAGGAGATTTTCGGCAAGGAGATCAGCCGTGACCTGATCGGGCGGCTGGCCGAGCGAGACTTGATCGGAACCGGCCCGCGCGAACCGCGACGCGGCGCACCCTATACGTTCGTCACCAAAGATGCCTTCTTGGCCGCCTTCGGGATGGCGTCCTTGCGCGACCTGCCCGATCCCGAGCAACTCGCAGATGCCGGAATTACCGCGTCATAAAGGCAAGTCGAGCAGACCCAAAGCCAATCACATCAGGTTTGCGCAGTCGTTTTCGGGTCGACATTGCCGTTTCAGAAATTGACCGGGAAGCGGCTATTGACGGAGCGCGGGCGCCTGCTTACAAAACCGGCACTGTCAGGGGAGTCCCGCCGAAGGGACTGAGAGGCTGATGGGGGGCAACCCCGGTGAAGCGACCCTTTGAACCTGACCCAGTTAATACTGGCGTAGGAAGCACAAGCGGTCGCTCTTCTTGTCCGGTTTCCGGCGGGGCGGTTTCGGGATAATCCCGGCTTCTTTCCCTTTATGACGGGTCATCAACGCAAAGAGGCTTTGATGAACCAGACCGACCAGACCATCGCGCTCGCAACTGCACCTGCGTTGCCCGCCGTCACCACCGGGCCGCTGCCCGCCTCTTCCAAACGCTATGTGGCGGGGGTGATCCATCCCGAAATCCGCGTGCCGATGCGCGAAATTGCCGTACATCCCTCGGCTGGCGAGCCTCCGGTAACCATTTATGATGCCTCCGGCCCCTATACCGACCCGGCGGTGCAAACCGATATTGCCAGGGGTCTGGCCCCCGTCCGCAGCGCGTGGATGGCGGCGCGAGGTGATTGCGAGGCCTATACGGCGCGCAGCGTCCAGCCCGCCGACAACGGCTTTGCAACCGGCACGCGGCTGGTGCCCGGCTTTCCGGTGCAGACCATCCCGCTGCGCGCCATGGGCGGCAAGGCGGTCACGCAATTGGCCTATGCCCGCGCGGGCATCATCACGGCCGAGATGGAATATGTGGCGATCCGCGAGAATTTGGGCCGCGCCGCCGCCCTGCCCACCCCGCGCGACGGCGAGGATTTCGGGGCGTCGATCCCGGACTACGTCACTGCGGAATTCGTCCGTCAGGAAATCGCCGCCGGGCGCGCGATCATCCCGGCCAACATCAACCATCCCGAACTGGAACCGATGATCATCGGCCGCAACTTCGCGGTCAAGATCAACGCTAACATGGGCACCAGTGCCGTGACCTCGTCGATGGCCGAGGAAGTGGACAAGATGGTGTGGTCGATCCGCTGGGGTGCCGATACGGTGATGGACCTGTCGACCGGGCGCAACATCCACAACACCCGCGAATGGATATTGCGCAACGCCCCGGTGCCGATCGGCACGGTGCCGCTGTATCAGGCGCTGGAAAAGGTCGATGGCATCGCCGAAAACCTGACATGGGAGATTTACCGCGACACCCTGATCGAGCAGGCTGAACAGGGGGTGGATTACTTCACCATCCATGCCGGTGTGCGGCTACACTATATCCCGCTAACGGTAAACCGGGTGACGGGCATCGTTTCGCGCGGCGGCTCGATCATGGCGAAATGGTGCCTGCATCACCACCGCGAAAGCTTTCTCTACACCCATTTCGATGAAATCTGTGACATTATGCGGGCCTATGACGTGTCGTTCAGCCTTGGCGACGGCCTGCGCCCCGGCTCCATCGCAGATGCCAATGACGCGGCGCAGTTTGCCGAGCTGGAGACGCTGGGCGAGCTGACGAAAATCGCCTGGGCCAAGGACTGTCAAGTGATGATCGAAGGGCCGGGTCATGTGGCGATGCACAAGATCAAGGCCAATATGGACAAGCAACTGGCCACCTGTGGCGAGGCGCCGTTCTACACGCTTGGGCCGCTGACCACCGATATCGCGCCGGGATATGACCATATCACCAGCGCCATCGGGGCGGCGATGATCGGTTGGTTCGGCACCGCGATGCTGTGCTATGTGACGCCCAAGGAACATCTGGGCCTGCCCGACCGCGCCGATGTGAAGGTGGGCGTGATCACCTACAAGATCGCCGCCCATGCCGCCGATCTGGCCAAGGGTCTGCCCGGCGCGCAACTGCGCGATGACGCTGTGTCGCGCGCAAGGTTCGAATTCCGCTGGGAGGATCAGTTCAACCTGTCGCTTGACCCCGAAACCGCGCGCAGCATGCATGACGAAACCCTGCCGAAAGAGGCGCATAAGACGGCGCACTTCTGTTCGATGTGCGGCCCGAAATTCTGCTCGATGCGGATCAGCCAT
>JBKJTI010000319.1:0-2983 GCA_046590425.1 Cypionkella sp.
CGCGGCCGCGAACAGGAAGAACAAGGCCATGAAGTGGGTATCGTGCTGCTGGAACAACGAAATCCAGATCGAGTAGAACGAGATGATACCGGCACTGGCCAACGTTCCGACGTAGATGGAACCCAGCATCCGTTTGGCTTGCCGCGCTCCGACAGTTTTGACCTTCAAGATGTTTCGGAAAACCACAAAGTCGTAGGCCTCCGAAATGAAGATCAAGCAAGTGGTGAGAACTGCGAAGGAGGTGCTGTAGTAGAATCCTGCCAGAATCAGAGCAGCAGCGAAGATTATCTGACGCTGCCAGAACAGGTTTCTACCGACCGTCGCGTAATCCTGCATCTTCTCTAGCATAGAATCTACACCAGGATTAGCGTCCATCTCATCGGGAAAGCTGAAAATAGCTGCCATTCGTTTACTGACCTCGGGTCGTTTCGCAGTGACTATTTGCTCATTTGCAGCAAAGTGCGGAGTGGATTGACAAACGCTGTTGTAGAATTGCCATTGTTTCCACAATTTCAGGTAATCATGGCCAAATCATGGCATTAAGATGGAAGTCGCGCTAAGGCTGTGAAAATGAAAAGCACATAGCCTTGAGGTAGAAATGGGCGCGTTTGAGACGGTTCGCACGTCGCGGGCGGACATTGTGTTTCCAGTTCTGGCGCCACCGGAAGTCGGCAGAAATCGCAGCGGATTCGACGACATTGCCAGCAGGCCTTCAATATTGCCTGTTGGGCAACTGCGTGCGTCTGTGCTCAGTTACGCCAACATGCACCATTATGGCGAGCTTTTCATCAGCTACCTCAAAGCGCGGCACGACGTGTTCATCGATCAGCGGGGATGGAACTTACCGGAGGTCGATGGCATGGAATTCGATCAATACGACACGCCCCTCGCGCGTTTCATAGTGATTCATGAATTCGGTGAGATACTTGCTGGGATTCGCATCACCCCGACAACCGCAAGGGTCGGCCTTCACAGCTACATGATCCGCGATGCCCAATTAGGTCTGTTGAAGGATCTGCCACTGGATGTCTTGTTTTTTCCGGCTCCGGTTAATGATCAAATATGGGAGGCGTCGAGACTCTTTGTGTCGCAAGGCGTTCAATCGATCCGACGCGCCCATGTCCAGAGCTTGCTAATGAACACGATGGCACGGGCAGCCAGGGATGTCGGCGCGGCGCAGGTAATAGGGATAGTTCCTTCGGTGTTCCGGAGATGGCTTCAACGAATAGGCATGACGGCAACTCCGGTCGGCCCCGAAATGCAAATCGACGACGCCCGCACCTGCGCCGCACTGTTCACTATTGGAAACAAAGCTAGTTGATTAAAACGGAAATTACAGAAGGTGGCTCGCTGAATTGACAGGTCCTACAGGCAACTAGGTCTGCAAACCCGCCCGTCGATCTATGCAGGGATGCACCTGCCGAGAGTGACTGGAAGGTTCGTTTCCTTGACCGTTCGTCAGGCACGTCTGATCAGATTAGCCATAGATTGTATGGCCTGACCAGACGACTTTGCCAATAATGGAAGTCTGCATTCGCTCGATCTCTGGCCCGGTACGCAGCTCAGGCAGATATTCTGGATTGTCGGACAGAAGCAAAAGAGCGTGCTGGTCGGGGCGCTCAATTCGTTTGATCCGTGCCTCGCCCCCCTCGACAAAAGCGAAGATCGACGGCTTTCGACCGCGAGCTTTGCGCAGCTTTGTCTCGGTGCTTGCCATGTCGATCAGCACCATGTCTCCAGAGCGCAGGGTAGGAACCATACTGTCGCCGTGGACGCGCGCAAGGCAAGCCTTTGCAGGGCTAACCCCAATGCGACGCAACCAGTCGCGACGGAATGCGAGGTAGTCGATAAAGTTCGCATCCCCATTTTCAGCTCCGTTACCGGCGGACAATGAAGCTTCATGAAATGGAATGCTGGCGAAATCGGTTCCGTCTAGGTTGACGTGCTCGATTGGTGCAACGTCCCGGCGCGGACCCAAGTAGATTTCGAGGTCAAGGGCCTTTGCCATTGCAGCAACGCGGTCAAGAGCGGGGATCGACCCACGTTTAAGTCCTTGAATCGCGGCATTATCTGCCTTTCCAAACGCACGCATCCCAAGCTCGACCTGCGTCATGCCCAGTTCCAGCATGCGTGCCTCGAAAAGCCGCAGGATTTCAGATGCCTCATACATTGTGTAAATTTACACATTTTTGCCCGGTTTGCACAAGTTGCCTGTTTAGATACAGGGCGTTTCCAAAATTATGTAAATTGCTATTGACAGAAATATGCTAATTTACATAAATGAGGCATGCATTATGAACACCTATCCCAGCTTTGCGACCTTTACGGCGATCATATCAATCGCGGTGCTTTCACCGTGGCTGGGCGTGTCGGGAACCGACTTGCCGCTGCATCGACGCGACCAGTGAGCTTTTCAGGTCCTTGATGTTGACGCCATCCAGTTTGAGTTGCCTATACTGGATCGTGAATTTCTTACCCAAACCTACACCTCCCGAAAGTTGTGGCTTAGGCTGCAACTGCGCTATTCAGGGTGCAACGATTCTTTATTTTCCCATGGAGGTGGGATACTTGGGCAAAATCGCGTTGCTGCCAACTCTGGTGTCAATCACTGCCAACTCTGGTGTCACGCCACAGCCGCTACGACACTTGTCTGATCCCCGACTCTTCCCTCAAAGCCCGGTTTTTGGATCTGACCTGAGTCCTACCCGCCACACCTTGCACCTATATGCAGTATCCCCAATCTGCCCCCTAGGCGAATGCTAGGCAATGGCGCTAGGGTCTGTGGATAACTCGGCAGGATAGCCGGGACCGAGGCAGTAACAAATAACAAGCAAGGAGGGAGCCGATGCGCTGCCCATTCTGCGGGAACGTCGATACGCAAGTCAAGGATAGCCGCCCTGCGGAGGATCATGTTTCGATCCGCCGCCGTCGGTTTTGTCCGGCTTGTGGTGGACGGTTCACCACCTACGAACGCGTGCAGCTG
>JBKJTI010000346.1:0-3698 GCA_046590425.1 Cypionkella sp.
TAGGCGAAGTCGACGTGGCCGGGGGTGTCGATCAGGTTCAGGATGTAGGTTTTGCCATCCTTCGCCGGATATTCGATCCGCACCGTGTTGGCCTTGATGGTGATGCCGCGCTCGCGCTCGATATCCATGCTGTCCAACATCTGCGCCTTCATATCGCGCGCAGCCACCGTGCCGGTCATCTGGATGAGCCGGTCGGCAAGGGTGGATTTACCGTGGTCGATGTGGGCCACGATGGAGAAGTTGCGGATGAGATCAAGTTGGGTCATGCGCGCGATATAGCTTGGATTGGGGGGGGGGGGGAAGGGGGTTGTGGGATGCCGGCTGTGTCCACGCGTGGACATGGGGTGTGGGCATGGGATTTCAAGGGGTTAGCAGGGGGGCGTTAAGGATTTGTTCACGGTTGAGGGGGCCGTTGGCCAAGGATCATGCGCGGTGCGGGATAGGGGCGTTACCCTGCCCCGAGCATGGCGGGGTGAACCCCACCCTACCGCGAAGGCATGTGGCGCGCGGAATCTGGCTTGTGGCATAGGCGTCTTGAAAAATCCCGCGCTTGATACCATACTGATTCCAGATAATGATCCGCGATTGAGGGCAACCCGGTCGTGGGCAGGCAGAGGCAGAGCGATGAAAAAATCTATCCTGTGGGCGGCCAGTCTGGCCGTGTTAAGTCTGGGCGTGGCGCTTCCGGCGATGAGCAGTTTTGCCAGCGCCGGACCGATCGAGAATGCGTGCAATAGGTCAGAGCGCAAGGCGGCCAATCGGCAGCTTTGTGCTTGCATCCAGCAGGTTGCTGATATGACGCTAAAGGGTGGCGATCAGCGCCGCGCTGTGGCGTTCTTCAAAGACCCCGACAAGGCGCATAAGGTCTGGATGTCGAAAACCGACAGCGATGATGCGTTTTGGGACCGCTACAAGGCGTTTGGGGCACAGGCGCAAGCGTACTGCGGCGGATGAGACGCGCGGTGCGTGAAATCACGCACCCTGCACCTTACCGAAGCGGTAGTTTTTGACATGTGCAGGTAGGGTTAAGTCTGGGCTAAGATTGGGGTCCGGGGTCGGGCTTCCCATACTGAACTCAATCGGCAACAGGCCTGCCCAGACCGGGGTGTCCATATCCTCTGGCGGATCGGTGGGCATACCGCTGCCGATTTTGGCCGAGGCCTCGCTCAGCGGCAGGCTCAGGATCGCGGTGGCTTTGAGTTCCTGCGCGGTCATCGGGCGCAACTGACCCCAGCGGCCCGGGAACATTTGTTCCATCATCAGGCGCAAAGCCTCGGCTTTCTCGGCGGCATCGGTCACGGCGCGCGCCTCGCCGAACACCATCACCGAGCGGAAATTTACTGAATGTTCCAGCCCCGAGCGGGCAAGCACCATGGCGTCGGTCAAGGTGACGGTGACACAAACCTGCGCGTTTTTCGCAGTACGTTGCGTGCGGCTGGCGGACGAGCCATGCCAATAGATGTGATCGCCGATCCGCCATTGCAGGGTGGGGATCACGATGGGAGCACCGTCTTTGACATAACCTACATGGGCGACGGGCATTGCGTCGAGGATCGCATCAATGGTGGCGCGGTCGTAGGCGGCTTTTTCGTGCATGCGGCGAGCGCGGCTGCGGTCGGAGGGAGTTTTGGGTTCGGTCATGTCTTTGAATTGCTCTTTTTGAAATACTCCCGCCGGAGGCATACGCGGCTGGCTTGGGGAGCCTCCGGCGGGGATATTTATCGCCAATGTGAAATCGGTAGCGGAGAGATCTGGTTAACGGAACGCGGGACCGTGCGACCAGAGCGTCAGCGACCAGCGGGTGCCAGAGGTGACGGGGGTGACGCGGTGCAGGGTGAAGCTGGGGAAAATGGTTGCGGTGCCACCGGCGCGTGGGGCTTGGGTGATGTTGCTGTCGGGTCGCAGTTCCAGCGTGCCGCCTTCGTAGGTGGCGGGGTCAGAGAGTTGCACCACGATGGTGAGTTTGCGTTTGGCGGCCCAGTTGCCAGCACCAATGTCGCTGTGCCAATCGAAATGGCCCTCGCGTTCGGCGGTGTAGCGGGCGACTTGCGGGCTTTCGCCGAAATCGGAAAGATCGAAGTGGAAGGCTTCGCGGTTGGCTTGCGCCGTCAGGGTGATCATGCGGTCGAGCACCCAAGCGGTTTCGGGGATGTCATCGAGCCATGCGATCTCGGCGCGGCGAATGGTGTGGGCGGTGGTGCCGCGCACGAGGCCCGCGTCTTTCAGGTGGTGTGCGGCGATCAGCGCGATCAGATCCTCGCATTCGGCCGGGGAAAGCGCGTCGGGGACAAAGACATAGGGGGTCATGGCGGCCTTTATGCGGGCGGGGCTGAAGCACCCCGCCCTGTCGTATCAGTTCGCCGGGGCGGGTTCCATGCTGCCGTGATCCATTTTGCTGTGATCCATGCCCGGCATATCGGCCATCGGATCTGCCGCAGCCAAGGGTTTGCGGGTGTTGTTGACAGGCACGTCAACTTCGACGACGCCAGCATGTTCAAAGGTCAGCGTCAGGTGAATGGTGTCGCCATCCTTCAGGTCTTGTTTGAGGCCCATCAGCATGATGTGGTCGCCGCCGCGCTTCAGCGCGTGGCTTTGCAGGGCGGCGACGGGGAAGCCCTCGGGGACGGCGTCCATGCTCATCACGCCATCGGCGCTTTCCGCGTGGGTGTGCAACTCGACCTTTTCGGATGCATCCGAGGCAACGCCGATCAGGCGGTCGTCAACATCGGCATGGTTCATGATCTCTAGGAAAATCGCCCCAGAGGCTCGGATGCCGCCGTTGGTGCGGGCGTAGGGATTTTCGATATGGACGCCTTGGTGGGCGAAGGCGGGGGCAGCGAGGAAGATCGCGGCAGCGGCGATCAGGGATTGGATACGCATGGGTTTTCCTTTGCGGTTGATCTGAGAGCAGTGGGATCAGGCAAAGGTGGGCGGATCACGGGCGGATTGTGCGGGAGTTGTTGTGCTGGCACGGCCAGGAGTGAGCAGCGGATTTGCTGGAGTTGTGGCGGTGTTTTGAGGGCCGAATTGGACGCCGTCGGGGATCAGCGCGGCGATGGCTGCGGTGCAATCTGGGCAATGGTGGGCGCGGTCGATCGGCTTGCCAGTGGCGTCCAGCGTGATGGTCGTGAGGCCAGAGCCTGCGGGGCTGTCCGAGCAGATCACCATTTGCTGCGCGCCCTGCATTTCGGACTGCATCACCGCCGCGCTGACCGAATTGGCCGCGAGGGTGAGGGCGAGGAGGAGGGCGAATAGGTGGCGGATCATCGCTTGGGTTTAGCGCAGGCGAGCGGGCGGTGGAAGGCGACAGTTTGTCCGCCCAGCGCTACCGCACACACAAAAGGCCCCGCTTGTTTCCAAGCGAGGCCTTTTGCGAAAACGGTGCAAGTGATCAGGCGGTTGCCTGAGCCTTGGCAATCTCTTTCTTGATCTTCAGCGCGTCGAGCGACAGATCTTCGTCCTTGGCTTTCGCCATGAACGCATCCAGACCGCCACGGTGATCAACGGTGCGCAAAGCCGCAGCCGAGATCTTCAACGAGAAGGATTTGCCCAGAACGTCAGAGATCAGGGTGACCTGATTGAGGTTCGGCAGGAAGCGACGACGGGATTTGTTGTTGGCGTGGCTGACAGTGTTGCCAGACATCGGGCCTTTGCCAGAGAGTTCGCAGACGCGAGACATGGTCTATTTCCTTGTCAGT
>JBKJTI010000172.1:0-3065 GCA_046590425.1 Cypionkella sp.
GCCACTGGACAGTCCCCCCCGTCCTGTTAGGCTCCGCCTCGCCAATAATCGCCGATATATCAAGGAGAGCCCGATGAGCTTGGATGCCGTCCTGTCCCGCATCGACACCGATCTGCCGCAGGCGCTGGACCGCCTGCTGGACCTTCTGCGCATCCCGTCGATTTCGACCGACCCCGCCTTTAAGGCCGACTGTGCAAAAGCCGCTGATTGGTTGGTGAACGATCTGAAATCCTTAGGCTTTGAAGCCGTCTCCCGCCCGACTCCCGGCCATCCAATGGTGGTGGCGCATGGTGGAACCGGTGACAAACACCTGCTGTTCTATGGCCATTACGATGTGCAACCCGTCGATCCGCTGACCCTGTGGGACCGCGACCCGTTCGATCCCGAAATCCAAGACACCGCCAAAGGCCGCGTGATCCGCGGCCGTGGTTCGTCCGACGACAAAGGCCAATTGATGACCTTCCTAGAGGCCTGCCGCGCTTGGAAAGCCGTGCACGGCACCCTCCCCGGCAAGCTGACCATATTCCTGGAGGGCGAGGAGGAATCCGGCTCTCCGTCGCTGATCCCCTTCATGCAAGAGAACGCCGCCGAGTTGAAAGCCGACATCGCCCTGATGTGCGACACCGGATTGTTCGATGACAACACCCCCGCGATCACCACCATGCTGCGCGGGCTGTTCAGCGAAGAGATGACCGTGCATGCCGCCTCCAAAGACCTCCACTCTGGCAGCTATGGCGGCGCTGCGGCCAACCCGATCAAAATCCTCGCGAAAATCCTTGGTAACATGACCGACGCCACCGGGCGCATCGTGATCCCGGACTTCTACGATGGCGTCACCGAACTGCCCGACAACATCCGCGCGCAATGGCAATCGCTGTCCTTCGATCACGCGAAATTCCTCGGCGATGTCGGGCTAAGCATCCCCATCGGCGAACAAGATCGCACGCCGCTGGAAATGATCTGGTCGCGCCCAACCGCCGAGATCAACGGTATGTGGGGCGGCTATACTGGTGATGGCTTCAAAACCGTGCTGCCCGCGCAGGCACATGCGAAAGTCTCATTCCGTCTGGTCGGCGATCAAGATGCCGAGGCCATCCGCAAGAATTTCCGCGCCTGGGTTGAGGCGCAACTGCCCGCTGATTGCAGTGTGGAATGGAAAAGTCACGGTGCAGGCGGGGCCAGTGTGATGTCAATTGAGGATCCGGCTTTCGAAGCCGCACGGTTGGCTTTGGGCCAGGAATGGGGCAAGCCCGCCGCCTATATCGGCTGCGGCGGCTCGATCCCCATCGCGGGCTACTTCAAAACCTATCTCGATATGGACGCGATGCTGATCGGCTTTGGCCGCGACAATGACCAGATCCACTCTCCGAATGAGAAATACGATCTGGAATGTTTTCACAAAGGCATCCGGTCTTGGGCACGGATTTTGGAAAAACTCACCTGAAATCGGCATAAAAACGGGGGCCAAATTGGCCCCCGTTCCCCCAGCCTTGCGGCCCGTTTCAGCTTTTGACCATACTCACCGCCGAGGCCTCGTGGATGTTGCCCTTCAGATCCCACACCACCGCGACCTTCTCGCCCACCTTCAGCCCCGGATCCTTGAAGCCTTTCGGCAGCATATAGGCCGTGCCCTCCGCCAGCGTGATGGTGTGGGTTTTCATGTCCTCGTTGATACCGTCTCGGTCTGTCGCGTCGGTGGATACGACTGCAAAATCAAAAGACATCCGGGGGCATCGCCTTGTGAAGCCCTGTGAAAACTGCGAGATTCCGCCGTGAACGCCCAACTGGAAGGCCCTGATATGACTGTTCAAATCCGCAATACCACCCCCGAGGACGAGGCCGCATGGCGCGGGCTTTGGGCGCAATATCTGGCCTATTACAAGGTCGATCTCGCCCCCGAGATCACCGCCAACACCTGGGCCCGCGCGCATGATCCGAAAAGCCCGATGCGAATCCGCCTGGCCGTGGAAGAAGATGTGGTTCTGGGCTTCGCCGTCCACCTCCACCATCCCTCGACTTGGGTGATGGGCGAGGATTGCTATCTGGAAGATCTGTTCGTCAGCCCCGATGCACGCGGCAACGGCGTGGGTCGCGCGCTGATCACGGATTTGCAGGCGCTGGCCAAAGCCAATGGCTGGCAGCGCCTCTACTGGCACACCGATGAGGGCAACGCGACCGCCCGCCGTCTCTACGACAGCTTCACCCCCAGCGACGGCCATGTGCGCTACCGGCTGAAACTGTGAATCACTTGGCTCGAATTTAGCTAAAATTTGCTTTCATACTGGCTTAAATATTCTGCAGGGTGTGGAGTTCAAAACCTCACGCACAGCGATGAAGCAGGCAAACGCTGCTTGCACATCAACCCGCCAGATTTTCGCAAAAATTTGTGAAATGGCGCGGTGGACGGGGCTCGAACCCGCGACCCCCGGCGTGACAGGCCGGTACTCTAACCAACTGAGCTACCACCGCCGCCTTGCCCCCGGTTGCCCGAGGCACCCAATCTCTTGGGTGTGCCGGGGTATTACGCAAGGGGCCAAGCGGCGTCAAGCAGGTTCGCCGATGTTTTTCAACGATCTGGGTTTTTCAATGATCCGGGTTTTCAATGATCTGGTGCGGGGATAAATTCATCATGATCCGCAGGCGGCAGTTGAAACCGCCCATGTGCCCAATCCCCCGCCCGCCACGCCTCTTTTGCAGCCTCGATCCGCTCTTTGCTGGAGGCCACAAAGTTCCACCAGATGTGCCGCGGCCCATCCATCGTCGCCCCGCCCAGCACCATGATCCGCGCGCCCGTCGCACCCGCCTTCACCGAGATGCCATCGCCGGGCCGGAACACCAGCATCGAACCCACGCCATAGGTCTGCCCACCTTGGCTGACCTCACCTTGCAGCACATAAACCCCGCGATCCTCATGCTCATCCGGCAGAGGCAGCGACGCCCCCGGCGCCAGCGTCGCATCGGCATAGAAGGTCTCGGATGACAGATCCAAAGGCACCTTCGCCCCCCAAGCCGAGCCCAGAATCAACCGCACCGACTTGCCCTCCGCCTCCAACAACGGCAACGCA
>JBKJTI010000012.1:0-22117 GCA_046590425.1 Cypionkella sp.
CCCCCGCCACATGTTCAAAATCCCGATCCAAGCGGCGATTGGCGCCCGCGTGATCGCGCGTGAGACGCTGTCGGCCATGCGCAAAGACGTGACCGCCAAATGCTACGGCGGCGACGCGACCCGGAAGAAGAAACTGCTGGAGAAGCAGAAGGCCGGGAAAAAGCGGATGCGGCAGTTTGGCAAGGTGGAGATTCCGCAGGAGGCTTTCATCTCAGCGCTCAAGATGGATAGCTAAGTGATAGTAGAATGGAGCGAGTGTGAGTGCCCAATTTGGGGTACGCCAGCTGAGCGCAAGACCATCACAAGTGGCGATTTTTTTGAGTATAAATCGGATCGGGCGGGAGGTCTTTTTTATATTACAGGTTCGGCAGAGCGGCATGCAGCGCTTTACTGCAATAAACGCATTACCGCTGAAATTCTTAGAAGTAATCTAACGGGCGTTCCTCTAAGACTCACCTCTGCTGACATTCCGGAAGTTGACGATCTGCCACCGCTCACTGTCATCGAGAAGTACAACGCTTTTTTGTTGATCTTATCTAAACACTTTTCTCAAATTGGCTCTGGGTTTACAAAAAAATCCATTTTTTACGGCCAAATTGGTCGGCTGATGCAAGCGGGAATCGGAAGCCACAATTTGATCGACGGCGCAGATAGGGAGGAAATCGAACT
Source organism: Cypionkella sp. (assembly GCA_046590425.1). Lineage (GTDB taxonomy): Bacteria > Pseudomonadota > Alphaproteobacteria > Rhodobacterales > Rhodobacteraceae > Cypionkella. Next base: position 670 of record JBKJTI010000012.1, read on the forward strand.
TTTCGTTGCTACGGGGGTATCTCAAGGTCACCTTGTAGAACAGCAACCCGGATCTGGCTTTTACCTAATATCATTTGCGGGCTGGCAAAAAATCGAGTCTTTGGGGGTTTCTCTCAAAGAGAGTAACCAAATATTTGTAGCTATGTGGTTTGGTTCCGCAGAACAAACGAGTCTTTATCACCTAGCAATCAAACCCGCGATTGAACTTGCTGGGTACACGTCAGTGAGAATTGACGATACGCAGCACAACGCTAAAATCGACGATAGAATTATTGCCGAGATTCGAAAATCAAAAGCCGTGATTGTCGATATGACATGTGGTTTAGCTAGGCCCATCGGTAACTGGAGTAGGGGCGAGAAAGTTGGCGCGCCCCGTGGCGGTGTATTTTATGAGGCCGGGTTTGCGTCTGGTTTAAATCTTCCTGTCATCTGGACTGTCAAAAATGAGCAGGCCGAAATCGAGAATGTTGTTCACTTTGATGTCAGGCAATTCAATCAAATCAGATGGACCGACGATCTGGCAGACTTCTCTGAAAAACTCCGCTTTCGTATCGAGGCCACTCTCGGGCGTGGAACCGTAGCAAAGCTTTCGACATAACTATCTCAAGCAAAAGGCGGGCCATTACACCCGCCCCTGACTCCAACCCTCACTTATTCCGGCAACCCGGCACGTTCAGGTCACGGCAGAAATAGCCGCCCGCGCCGCCGATAACGGCACCGGTCACCGCATTGCCGCCCGTGGCACCCGCGATCACCGCACCGCCTGCAGCACCCGCCAAGCCGCGCTCGGCGTCGCTGGCCAAGCAGCCCGATAGCCCAAACGCCGCGATACCGACGAGGATGTAAGATTTGATGGTCATAGTAGCCTCCTGTGAAATTGGCTGATGCCTGCTAACGCGCCAACTGCGGCTGCGTTCCCTCCCGTTAACCACCCTTTAACCAATCCCCGCCAAACTGAAGGCATGAAAGCCCTCATCCCCCTCCTGACCCTCTGCGCCTGCGGTGCGCAGCCCGCCCCGGAATTCTTCAACGCCAAGCGCGTTGACGTCACCCGCGATGGTCGCCAATTCACTGTTTTCCATACGGAAAAACGGGTGGAGGTGATCCGTCAAGGCTATGCCAAACGCGGCGCGCATGACGACATCCGCGCCCAAATGATCGCCCTGATCCCCGAGGTGACCGGCTGCAAGCTGCGCGAATCCTCGCTCACCGGGGATTCCGGCGAAATGCGCGGCTCTATCCGTTGTCCGCACGCTTGATGATCAGCATGTAAAACGCGTAAGCCCCTGCTACCAAAAACAAAACCCCCCAGCCGGGGCTGTCATAATAGAACTCCACCAACCCCCACAGCATCGGCAACACCGACGTCGCCCACCGCACCCAAGCCTTGTTAAAGAACGGATCATTCGGGTCTAAGATCTTCATATCGCACGCCTTTTATCACTAACCGCCACCATGCCGCGAAAACCCTTCACTGCCAAGTCCCTTGCCCGACTCATCCACACCCCCTAGCCTTGGGAAAAAGGAGCCCGCCATGCCCGAAATCTCCGCCAGCTTCCAAGGCCAGACCATCATCACCACCTTCGAGATGACCCCCGCCACAGCCCACGACCTGATCGAGGCGCTGCAAGCCGCCTACGACGAGTTTATCCGGCATCAACAGGGGTTTATCGGGGCGGGCCTGCATATGAACGACGCGATGACGCGGGTGTGCAACTATTCGAAATGGCAACGGCGCGAGGATTATCAGGCGATGCTGCGCAGCCCGGAAATGCGTGAGCGCAACCGCGCGATCAACACCCTGTGCAAGGGGTTCGAGCCGGTGATGTATGAGGTGATCGCGGCGTTTTAGCCCATCTACTTTCGCCGCCGCGCCTTGCCGCCCCGCATCCCGGCCCGGCCGCCAGTTGAGCGACCCGACAGTTTCACCGCCTCTTCAACGGCTTCCTCGACCACCGACTGCCGCGCCAACGGATCATCGGCGATGGTCAGTTCCACAGCCTCCAGCCGTTTCACCTCGTCGCGCAGCCTTGCGGCCTCTTCAAATTCCAGATTCTCGGCAGCTTTACGCATCGCAAGACGCAAGCCATCCAGATGGCTCGCCAGATTGTGCCCAAGCATCGGACGGTCTATTTTCGCGGTCACCCGCGCCTGATCGGTGTCGCCCTGGTAGATGCCCAGCAGCACATCCTCGACGTTTTTCTTGATCGTGGTGGGCGTGATGCCGTGCAAGGTGTTGTAAGCAATCTGTTTGTCGCGCCGACGTGTGGTTTCGCCAATCGCGCGCTCCATGCTGCCAGTGATCCGGTCGGCATACATGATCACCCGACCATCCGAGTTGCGCGCCGCCCGGCCAATGGTTTGGATCAGTGAGGTTTCTGACCGCAGGAAACCTTCCTTATCGGCGTCCAGAATCGCCACCAAGCCGCATTCCGGAATATCCAAGCCTTCGCGCAACAGGTTGATGCCGACCAGCACATCGAACGCCCCAAGCCGCAAATCTCTAAGGATTTCAATGCGTTCAATCGTGTCGATGTCAGAATGCATATAACGGATGCGGATGCCTTGTTCATGGAAATACTCGGTCAGATCCTCGGCCATCCGCTTGGTCAGGGTCGTCACCAACACCCGCAATCCCAAGGCCGCGACACGGCGAATTTCATCCAGCAGGTCATCGACCTGCATGTCCACCGGGCGGATTTCGATCTGCGGATCAACCAGCCCGGTCGGGCGGATCACCTGTTCGACAAACACGCCGCCAGTCTGCTCCATCTCCCACGCCGCCGGGGTGGCCGACACAAACACGGTTTGCGTCCGCATCGCATCCCATTCTTCGAACTTCAAAGGCCGGTTATCCATACAGGACGGCAGGCGGAAGCCATGCTCGGCCAAGGTCATCTTGCGCCGGAAGTCGCCTTTGTACATGCCGCCGATTTGCGGCACCGAGACATGAGATTCGTCAGCGAAAACAATGGCATTGTCGGGGATAAATTCGAACAACGTCGGCGGTGGTTCCCCGGGTGCTCGCCCGGTAAGATAGCGCGAGTAGTTTTCAATGCCGCTGCAAACCCCGGTCGCCTCCAGCATTTCCAGATCGAAGGAGGTGCGCTGCTCCAACCTTTGCGCTTCCAGCAGTTTGCCTTGCGACACCATCAAATCCAGCGTCTGCCGCAACTCTTTCTTGATGCCGATCACCGCCTGATTCATCGTCGGCCGCGGCGTGACATAGTGCGAATTGGCGTAGATGCGGATTTGCTTGAAAGTGTCGGTTTTCGCGCCCGTCAGCGGGTCAAACTCGATGATCGCCTCTAATTCCTCACCAAAAAATGAAAATCGCCACGCCCGATCCTCAAGGTGCGCAGGCCAAACCTCGACCGAATCGCCGCGCACCCGGAAGGTGCCGCGCTGAAACGCCTGATCGTTGCGCTTATAGGCTTGCGCCACCAACTCACCCAAAACCTGGCGCTGGTCATAGCTTTGCCCCACCAGCAGATCCTGTGTCATCGCCGAATAGGTCTCGACCGAGCCGATGCCGTAGATGCAGGACACCGAGGCCACGATGATCACATCATCACGTTCCAGCAGCGCGCGGGTGGCAGAGTGGCGCATCCGGTCGATCTGTTCGTTGATCTGCGATTCTTTCTCGATGAAGGTATCTGTGCGGGCGACGTAAGCCTCGGGCTGGTAATAGTCGTAATAGGAAACGAAATACTCTACCGCATTGTCGGGGAAGAAGCCTTTGAATTCGCCATATAATTGCGCGGCCAAAGTTTTGTTAGGCGCAAGAATAATCGCCGGGCGCTGGGTTTGTTCGATCACTTTGGCCATGGTGAACGTCTTGCCGGTGCCGGTGGCCCCCAGCAAAACCTGATCATGCTCGCCTTCCAGAACCCCGCGCGACAGTTCGGCAATCGCGGTGGGCTGATCGCCTGCGGCTTCAAACTGGGTTTTAAGCACAAACCGCCGCCCGCCTTCCAGCTTGGGGCGGGTCAGCACCTCGGGGCGCTCGGACAGGGCATTGATGTTGTTATGGGGCACAGCGATTCCTTCCTGCGATTCCCTCCGGTCTCCAATCTATTCCGTTTTTGTTCACGGGGAAGGGGTGCGGAAAACAAAGGCGTGTGAAAGCGGATGTTAACCTGTCTTTCGCTAGGATGAAGAAAGACAATGCAATTTTAACGAAAATACAAATCAAAGATGCACTTTATAGTTGTCTTGGTGCGAAGGCTGCGGCAATCTGGCCCTGCAAGCAGCAAACTTCGCTGTCGGTTGATCGCACCACACACCCCACCAACACCCCTCGCGATCAACCGACAGCGCCTTCTGGCTTGCATTTTCCCGCCAGTTTCGGAATAAACCTACCCAACAGTTAGGGAGTTTTCATCATGCGCGCCCGCATTTATCAGCCCGCCAAAACCGCCATGCAGTCTGGCACCGCCAAAACCACGGGTTGGGTGCTGGAATTTGCCCCGGACTCTGCGCGGGAAGTTGATCCTCTGATGGGCTGGACCAGTTCGTCGGACACGCAGGCGCAGGTGAAACTGCGGTTTGACAGCCGCGAGGCGGCCGAAGCTTATGCCACTGCAAATGCTATAGAATTTGATGTGATTGAGCCGCAAAAGCGCAAAGCTTTGATCCGCCAGCGCGGCTATGGTGAGAATTTCGCGACCGAGCGTCGCGGTGTCTGGACGCATTAATCACTCCCCGCGCCCAAGTTCAGGGCGCTTTTTCGCCTGCTCCATTTCAACCCAAAGAAAGGTTTTCCCATGCGTTATGCCGCTATTATTGCGCTTCCGCTCAGCGTCTGCGCCAGCATTGCCTCGGCTGAAGCCACGCCAGAAGGCGCCAAAGCTCTAACCACCACATTCCAGAACTACTTGGGCACCACCGAGGGCGTCGTTGCCGTCGCGGTTGAGGGTGACTCGTATGTCGTCACCATCGACCCCGCGCCGCTAATGGCCAAGATTCCGGCGGAAGGGCTGACCGCGACCGTATCACCGCTGAACCTGACGCTGACCGATAACGAAGACGGCACTTGGGACTACAGCCTCGATCAGCCGGTGTCGCTGGCCTATGCTATGCCGAAGGTCATGGCGACCAAAACCGAATACGGCTCTGTCAAACTGACGGGTGTGTTTGATGAAGCTCTGGGCGATTCCTCGGAATATCATCTGGAACTGTCGGACGTGACCTCGGAGCAAACCCAGACCGATCCGATGGGTGGCGAAGTTGTCGTAAAGGCCACGCAAGACAGTATGACGATGGACGGCAGCGGTGTAGCGGCCACGATGGGCGTTGACAGCCAGTTCACCACCCAAGCCAGCGGCATCAGCTATGACATGACGATGCCGATGGGTGAGGGCACGCCGCCCCTGAACCTGACGGCAACGGTGGCCGAGGGCAGTGGTTCGGGCGGCATCAAGGGTTACAAACCGCAGGCGCTCTATGGGCTGCTGGCGTGGTTCGTCGCCCATCCTGATCAGGCGCTGATCGAGGCTGACAAGGCCGGGCTGAAAACCCAGCTTCAATCGGCGCTGCCGATCTTTGAAAACCTTGCTGTGACAATGTCTTACAAAGATATCGCCGTGACTTCGCCCGTGGGCGAGTTCGGGTTGGACGAGGCCGCAGTTGTCGTTGACATGAACGGGGCTGTGACAGACGGCAAGTTCCGTGAAGCCATCACTCTGAGCGGTCTGACTGTGCCTGAAGGGGTGGTGCCGCCCTTCGCCGCACCGCTGGTGCCGACCGACCTGACGCTTGATTTCGCGGTGTCGAAATTCGATCTGGCTGCTGCGGCGAGCCTTGGCCTTGGTCTGTTGGACCTGCCGACGGGCACGCCTCCGGGCCCCGAGTTTGAGGGCCAGATGCTGGCGGCTTTGCTGCCCGAAGGCGTCGTAGACATCACCCTCGCACCGGGTGGTGCCATGGCTCCGGCCTACACGCTTGGTTTTGAAGGCGCGATGACGGCTGGCCCGGCGATGCCGATGCCGGTCGGCAAGGGCACCGTCACCTTGAAAGGCTTGGAGGAAATCAAAGCCGCGCTGATGGCAAGCCCACAGGAAATGGGCATGCAAGAGATGGCGCCGATGTTGGACATGGCGCAAGCGATGGCCAAGCCCGGTGCCGATGGTGCATTGGTCTGGGAAGTCGAATCCACCGCTGCCGGCGGCTTGCTGATCAACGGCACCGACCTTATGGGCGCGCCTCAGTGAGCCAGAATGCAATGAGTGTGACCATCACCAAGGAAAGTCCGCTGGGCGCGGATCTGGCGCTGCTGATGCAGCGCCACACCGAAGACATGCACGCCGATACGCCGCGCGAAAGCATCCATATGATGGATGCCGCGGAACTGGCGATCCCGGCGGTGGATTTCTTCGTGCTGCGCGACGCCGGGCAACCCTTGGCGATGGGCGCTTTCAAGCGCATCGACGCGACCCATGCCGAGATCAAATCCATGCACGTGTTGACCGAGGCGCGAGGCAGGGGCCTGTCGCGCACCATGCTCGATCATCTTCTGGCCGAAGCCAAAGCCGCAGGCCTTAAACGCCTGTCGCTGGAAACCGGCGTGCAGCCCACTTTTGTGGCCGCCCGCGCGCTCTACTACAAAGCCGGGTTTGAGGATTGCCCGCCGTTTGAGGGCTACACGCTCGACCCGAACTCGCTTTACATGACGCGCAGCCTTGCGTAACGGCCGATGCTGCCGCACATAGGCAAAATACGGCTCCGTAGTTTCACTGGATAGAGCACGGACCTTCTAAGTTCCGGCTCTCAGCCGGAAAACGGATGGAGTAACAACACACTAGGCGGGGAGGTAAGCGTTGCGAACCGTTTTCCGAACCGCTATCAGATAAATCACGGTCCCGTAGCTCAACTGGATAGAGCATTCGCCTTCTAAGCGAAATGTTGCGTGTTCGAGTCACGCCGGGATCACCAACCCTTTCTTAACAAGCTGACTGACGTTCGACATCTAAACACCTACTTTTCGACAAAAGTCGGTGTTTTGCGCCGAGTGCGGCGGGCGTCACTTTTGCGTGGAAATTAACAGTCAAGGACGCCTACCAGAACATCGCCAAGAACACGGACGTGTTGACCCGTAGCAACGTGGCTGAATTTGACCGCCTCCTCCACTGGGCCAATGGGGCCAACGTGGCAGATCGGGAGGCTGCGCTGCGCTACGCCTGTGCAGCGGTAGCGGAGACAGCCCGGCCTGTGCGCCCGATGCCCAAGCTCAACCGGAGCGCCCTAACCTTCTCCCGGGTGGTAGAGCTGCTCCACGGCCTGCTTGCTACACCCTCTGGTGGGACCTTTGAGCAGTTTGCCGTGGCCGCGTTTCTTGACATCTTGGTGGTGAACCACAGCGAAGGTCGGATATCCGAGCCCTATGCAATACGAGGAGCGAGCAATGAAAGCTTAAGTCGCCGTCCACCAAACCGGCAGCATCTCAGACCCTCAGGCCGCCCTTCGGGCGGCCTTTTGTTTCTTCGATCTCAGAGGCTACTGTGTAAAGTCGGAACAGGGATGTCGAAAGTCCGTTTTTCAATGTCGAAGCAGTCATTCGTTTTGTCGAATATCTTGTAACCTATTGATTATAATGTGGTGCAGGCTTGAACAAGTCGCGTTTTGATGTCTCAGCCTTAGTTCTGCCCCTCCAGCCATTCCCGAAATGCCGCGACCACATCAGCGTCGCTATCCACCAAATACTGTGGTGCGGGATAGGCTCCGCCATGCACATCACTGGCAAACGCCGTCATCGCCGTGATCCGTAACTGCTGCAACCGGGCATGTTCGCTGGCGAAATCGGCGTAGCGCTTGGCATGGCGCGGCACATGGCCCGAGGTTTGCCCCAGCACATCATCGCTGAACAGGTATTGTGCATGGCCCGCAGGCCCTGCGCCCATCGAGATCAGGAACAACCCGGTTTTGGCGGCAATCGCCTCGGTGATCGAATGTGGCACCACCTCAATCTCCACCGCAAACGCCCCCGCTGCCTCCAGCGCGCGGCACTGCTGATAGACCAGTTGCGCCGAGGTCAAAGTCTTGCCGACCGCCTTAAATCCGCCCGTCCAAGTTCGTTTCGACGGGATCAACCCGACATGGCCACAGACCGGCAAGCCATGATCCGCCATCGCCTTCACCGTTTGCAAAGACCCCGAGCAGTAAAACCCATCCGCCCCGGCTTTGAACAGAGGAAACGCCCATTTCAGGAAATCCACCGTATCACCGATTTCGTAGAAATTGTCCCCCGGAAAGGCGAAAGCATTCGGCGCAGCATCGCGAAACTGCCTGTCCAAGATCATCGAGGGCGGGATCGACAGCAGTTCAACCCCGGCTTTCTCTGCAGCCTCCGCCTCCTCCAAAGTCTCCACCCGCAGCATGGCAAATTGGTGCTTGCCGCGCTGATCCAGCAGATCTTTAACCGTCAAACGTGCCATCAGGACACCTGAATGAAGACGCGACCGCCCTCAACCTTCACTGGATAGGTTTTCAGATTGATGCAGACCGGGGCACGCTTCGCCTCGCCGGTGCGGTAATCAAACTGGCCGTTGTGCTTGGGGCATTCGATCACATAATCCATCACCAGCCCATCCGCCAAATGCACCTCCTCATGCGTGCATTTGCCCGCTGTAGCGTAAAACTTGCCATCCGGCGCATGGTAAATCGCATAACTCGCCCCGGCATGATCGAAGCGGATGAGATCCTCCGCGTCGATGTGATCGGTGGCACAAGCGTCAATCCATTGGGTCATCATCTACTCCGCAGCAGTCGGGGCGGCACCGAGTGCGGCCAGGTGAAAGTCTTCACGATAGGGTTTGGCGGTGGCGGGCAGGGCGCGCTTCAGGAAATAATCCTCATAGGCCAATTGCCGCCGCAGCGCCGGCCACATTTCGCCAAACGCCTGCGAAATCGAGGTGTTTGGCGCGGGCAGGTCATGCTTGATCGCGTCGTGTAGCCGGGGCAGGGCGTGATACGGTACCATCGGGAACATGTGGTGTTCGACATGGTAATTCATGTTCCAATAGATGAAACGGCTGACCGGGTTCATGTAGACCGTGCGCGAGTTCAGCCGGTGGTCGATCACATTATCGGCCAGCCCGCCGTGCTGCAGCAGCCCGGTCATCACATGGTGCCACGCGCCATAAAGCCGGGGCAGACCGATCACCATCAACGGCAGAATCGAACCCATCCAAATCGCCAGTGCAAACGTCGCGCCATAGATCACCGTCGAAATCCGCGCCACCCTCACCACCTTCGGCCATTCGCTTTCCGGCACGAAGGTTTTCTCGGTCGGATGCACGCCGATGAAGGCGTTATAGAGCATACGCGGGAAGAATGCTGCGACATCCGTCAGACCAAAGAACCCGGCGATCAGCTTGGCAAAGGCCGGGGGTCGCATCACCGCAATCTCCGGGTCTCGCCCGACGATATAGGTGTCGGTGTGGTGGCGCGCATGGCTCCAGCGCCAGGTCGCCGAGTTGCGCATGATCATGAAACTGGCGATTTCAAACACCACATTGTTCATCCATGGCGTCTTGAACGCCGTGCCATGGCCACATTCATGCCAACGGCTGTCAGAAGCCGAGCCATACAGCACGCCATAAGCCAGCCAGAACGGCGCGCCATACCACGACGGCCAAAGGTAAATCCCGATGCCCGCAAAGCCGATCATCAGCCCATAGAGCAGCACCGTATCCCGGATCGCCGGGCTGTCGCTGCGCTGCATCAGCGCCTTCATCTCTTTGCGCGGCACCTCGGTATGATACCACTCGGCGGCTGCCAGCCCCGTTTCAACCGCCCGCGCCCCATCCGGGCCCAGCAGTGAATAATCGCGCTTTGTCATAGAAGCTCTCCCTCTCCGACCTATTCTGCGGTCAAGATAGAAGATATATTCCATTTTCTCCAAGCCCACCTCTGGCATTTCTCATCATATCTCGTCAGAATGGGGGCGGCAGTGATGAAAATCCGTCAGGAGGATGCAATGAAACGCTTGGGCATGGCAGACTTGGCGCGTGCGGCGGGAGTTTCCATCGCCACGGTCGACCGCGTGCTGAACGGACGCGAGCCGGTGCGCGAAGATACCCGGGCCCAGATCATCGCGGCAGCAGACCGCATCGGCCATCCCGCCGCGCGTCGCCTATCCCCGCGTCCCGCCGATCTGCGCGAAATCCGCTTCGGCGTCGTGCTGCACAAACAGGGGCAAGATTTCTACAAGGCCTTCGCCGAGGCTCTGCACCGCGCCGTGGCGCAAGCTCCGGGCGTGCAAGGCCGTCTGGTGTTGGAGTTTTCCTCCAGCCAAGCCCCCGGTGAGATGGCGAGTGCCTTGCGCGCCATGGCGGGGCGCTGCGATGTGTTGGCCGCCACCGCCGTGAACCACCCCGAAGTGACAGCGGCTGTGGAAGAACTCTCCAGCAAAGGTCTCGCGGTGTTTTCGCTGCTGTCAGACTTCGCCCAAGGTGCGCGCGCGGGTTATCTGGGGCTGAATAACCTGAAAGTTGGCCGCACTGCAGGCTGGTTCATGCATCAAACCGCCCGAAAATCCGGCGTGATGGCGCTGTTTGTCGGCGGTCACCGCTGGCATGGTCATGAATTGCGCGAAACCGGATTTCGCGGCTACCTGCGCGAATGTGCGCCGCATCTGACGGTTCTCGACACGTTGGTTAACTTAGAGACCCGCCAGCTGACCTATGAAGCCACCCTGAACCTGCTTTCCCGCCAACCCGATCTGCGCGGCATCTATGTGGCCGGTGGTGGCATGGAGGGCGCGATTGCCGCGCTGCGCGAAGCCCGCCCCGCGGGCGATGTGGCACTGGTGGTGTCTGCTCTGACCCCAGAGTCTCGCACAGGCCTGGCCGAGGGGCTGATCACCCTGACCGTCGACACCCCGCTGGAAAAGCTGTGCCGCGATCTGATGGTGATCATGACCCGCGCCGCCACCGAAGGCCGTGGCCCCGGCGGCTTGCAGCATTTCCTGCCACCCGATCTGCATGTCGCTGAATCTGTCTAAGCGCTGGTTTGGCCTGACAGTTTCGGCATCTCGGAGGGCGCGCATCGTCATAATCTCGTCAAAACACATCATGGCATCGCCTCCGCGATAGAACTCATGAGCGAATTCCGACTTGAAATAGAATATCAATTCCACGACAGTTGCAGAACTGGCCCGAGGAGGGGCCATGAGTCGAGGAATTCCCATACATGCTGCCTTTCGCGCTGAACCATATGACCACACCGAAACTGGGCTGGCTGGCCTTTCTTGATCTGGCCCAGTCCCTGGGCTGCGCGGGCGTCGAATTCCGCAATGATTTCAAAACCGCGCTGTTCGATGGTGCCGATCCCGCTGAAGTGGGCGGCGCCGCCAAGGCGCGTGGCCTGCGTATTTTGGCGCTGGCTGAAGTGAAAATGTTCAACGACTGGTCCGACGCCAAGCGCGCCGAGGCCGAGGCTCTGATGAAAATCGCCAAGGCCTGCGGTGCCGAGGCCATCAGCCTGATCCCCCGCAATGACAATGTGGCGACCTCACGTCCCGAAAGCCGCCAAGTCACCGAAACTGCCCTGCGCGCGCTGCTGCCAATGCTGCAATCTTATGGGTTGAAAGCGATGGTTGAACCATTAGGCTTTGAAGTGTGCAGCCTGCGCTACAAAGACATTCTCGCCGAAGTGATCGAGGGCGTCGGCGGCAAGGGCACCTATTACATGGTGCATGACACCTTCCACCACGCGCTTGCAGGTGGTGGTCCGATCTACCCCGACCTGACCGGGATCATGCATGTGTCCGGCGTAAAGGACACAATCTACGTTAACGACATGCGCGACCCGCACCGTGTTCTGGTCGATGCCGATGACCTCTTGGGAAATGTCGCTCAGATCCGCGCCCTGCGCGCCGCGGGCTACACAGGCCCGATCAGCTACGAACCCTTTGCGCCGCAAGTCCACGATTTGGCTGACCCCAAATCGGCACTCGCGGCATCTATCGAATTCATCCGCGCAGGCCTTGCCGCCTGACCCGGACAGAATACCGCCCTTGGGAGAGGGCGGTCCGGCCAAAAACGGTGTGCCGGACACCGACTTGTGGAGGAGAGACACATGAAAAAGACCCTTTTGACCGCTGGCTTCGTCGCCCTGATGGGCACTTCGGCAATGGCAGATGGCATCGGCGTGTCGATGGCGCTGTTTGACGACAACTTCCTGACCGTTCTGCGCAACGGCATGGATGCCAAAGGCAAGGAACTCGGCGTTGCGCTGCAAATCGAAGACGCGCAGAACGACGTGGCCAAGCAACTTGACCAGATCAACAACTTCATCGCTTCGGGTGTCTCGGCGATTATCGTGAACCCGGTGGACACTTCGGCAACGCAAGCGATGTCCGACGCCGCCGCTGCCGCCAACATCCCGCTGGTTTACGTCAACCGCCAGCCAGTCAACGTCGACACCTTGCCGGACAACCAAGCCTTCGTCGCCTCGAATGAGGTCGACTCTGGCACCTTGGAAACCATCGAAGTTTGCGCCCAGCTGAAAGCTGCTGGCAAAGACAAAGCCAATGTCTACGTCATGATGGGCGAGCTTTCCAACCAGGCCGCCGTGCAGCGTACCGCTGACATTCATGACGTGATGGCCGCTGGCAAATGCGTCGTCGAGTTGACCATTATCGACGAGCAAACCGCCAACTGGAGCCGTGATCAGGCGCAAACCCTGATGACCAACTGGCTGTCCTCGGGTACTGCGTTTGATGGCGTGATTGCCAACAATGACGAGATGGCCATCGGCGCGATCCAAGCCATGAAAGCCGCCAATATCGACATGAAATCGGTCGTGGTCGGCGGTGTTGATGCCACCCAAGACGCTTTGGCTGCGATGCAGGCGGGCGATCTTGACGTGACCGTGTTCCAGGATGCCGCAGGGCAGGGCGCTGGCGCTTTGGACGCGGCGATCAAACTGTCGAAAGGCGAGGCCGTCGAGCAGAAAGTCTATGTGCCATTCCAACTGGTGACGGCTGCCAACGTGGCTGACTACGCTGCCAAAAACTGATCCCTAACGGGAAAGAAGGGCGGCGCTCAAACGCCGCCCTTCGTCTTACCCGGCGCAACGAAACGCAGGGTTAAGACCGATTTCATCTGACAAATTGGGGGGAGAAGCCCGTGGCAGAGCCTGCGCATGGCCTTGGTGGCCTGAAATACGATCCATCGAAGAAAGCCCGACCGCAAGAACTGAACGTGTTCATCGCGTTTGTGATCATCGTCGTGGCGTTTGAGGTGCTGGGCCGCCTGATCATCGGTGAAAGCTTTCTATTCAACACGCGTGAGGGCACCGAGGGCCTGTTCAACACCCAGCGCCTGTCGATCATCATCCTGCAAGTCGCCACCGTCGGAATCATCGCCATTGGCGTCACGCAAGTGATCATCACTGGCGGCATTGACCTGTCCTCTGGCTCGATCGTCGGCGCCAGCGCGATGGTCGCGATGAGCTTTGCGCAGACCGCTTTGGTCAACGGCAATCCCAACCCAAAGGCGATCTTCGGCGATTGGGCGATGGATTTGCCCATTCTGGTCCCGATCCTCGTCGGCCTAAGCTGTGGTCTGCTGGCGGGGCTGATCAACGGCGCATTGATCGCCTACACCAAGATCCCACCCTTCATCGCGACGCTTGGCATGATGGTGTCCGCACGGGGTTTCGCGCGCTGGTGGTCCACTGGCAACCCGATTTCCTTCCCAACCGAAAGCTACAACGCCATCGGCTCCGGCATGCGCCCGGTGCTCGTGTTCATCGCCTTGGCCGTGCTGTTCCATCTGATCATGACCTATACCAAATACGGCAAACACTCCTATGCCATTGGTTCCAATGAACAAGCCACCCGGATGTCGGGCATCAACGTCGACCGTCATAAAGTGCTGGTCTATGCCATCGCCGGGATGCTCGCCTCGATTGCGGCCATCGTGGTGTCGTCCAAGGGCCAGACCGCGCAGGCGAATATGGGGGTGATGTATGAACTTGACGCCATCGCCATGGCGGTGATCGGCGGCATATCCCTGCAAGGCGGGCGCGGCTCGATCATCGGCACGGTAATTGGTGCATTGATCTTCGGGGTGATCATCTCGGGCTTCACCTTCCTCAGATTGGACGCCTATTACCAAGAGATGGTGAAAGGCGCGATCATCATCGGCGCCGTGGTGCTGGATCAATGGCGGCAGAAAAGCCGGGGAGCACGGGCATGAGCGAATTCATACTGGAAACCCGTGGCCTGACCAAACGCTACGGCGGGGTTCACGCGCTGGAGGATGCCAATTTCAACCTGCGCCACGGCGAACATGTCGCGGTGGTCGGAGACAACGGCGCGGGCAAATCCACCTTCGTGCGCCAAATCACTGCTGTCGAACAACGCTCGGCGGGCGATGTGATCTTCGACGGCCAGCCAGTTAACTTCGCCGGGCCCCTGCAAGCGCGCGAGGCTGGGATTGAGACAGTTTTCCAAACCCTCGCCTTGGCCGACGACCTCGACGTGCCCTCGAACCTGTTTCTGGGCCGAGAGCTGTTCAAGCTGAAACTCGGGCCGTTCTCGATCCTCGACCGCAAGGCGATGCGCGAAAAGACCATGGAGGCGTTGAAGACGACTGCGGTGAAAATTCCCAACGTCGACAACCCGATCCGCAACATGTCGGGCGGTCAACGCCAATGCGTCTCCATCGCCCGCACGGCGGCGTTTGCCTCAAAACTGGTGATCATGGACGAACCCACCGCCGCGCTGGGCGTGCAGGAAACCGCGCAGGTGGAAAACATCATCCGCGGCTTGAAAGAACGCGGCGTGCCGCTGATCCTTGTGTCGCACAACCTGCGGCAAGTCTTTGATCTGGTTGACCGTATCGTGGTGTTCCGGCGTGGTCGAATCGTGGCCTCCCTGCGCAAAGATGAAACCGACGGCAACGATATCGTCAGTTACATCACCGGCGTCAAAGGCGGGGTTGAAGTCTAAACCCCAGCGCGGCCTCTGGCAGGGGCCGCACAAAAGGCCGAAACGTCATCGCCACTGCAAAGGCCGCCAGCCCCAGCGCGAAGCAGGTGATGTAAAGCCCGCCATAACTCCCCGTCCGGTCAAAAATCCACCCGCCCAAAACCGGCCCCGTCGCCATCCCCAGACTGCCCGCCATGCCGATGCCGCCCATGATGGTGCCCATCATCTTCATCGGGAAATTCTCGCGCACCAGCACCGAGTAGAGCGGCATGATCCCGGCATAGATAAAGCCAAACAGCGCCGCTATCGCATAAAACTGACCCAGATCGCGAGCAAAGAAATAGCCCAATGCGCCAAACGCCTGGACCAACAGCCCCGCGACCAACACGCGCTTCGCACCAAACCGATCGCCCATCACGCCAAACCCAATTCGTCCGAACATCCCCGCAATGCCTTCAACCGAGTAAATCGACACCGCCGCCAGCGCCGCAATCCCACAAATCTCGGCATAGCTGACGGTGTGAAAAATAGGCCCGGAATGGGTGGCGCAGCAGAAGAAATTTGTCGCCACCAGCACGACGAACTGCGGCGAGCGTACCGCCCCGCGTACCGTCATAGCGCTATCCGGGGCATCCACCCCGGTCATCTCCTCCTGCACCACAGGTCGCTTCAACAGCAATGCCAGCGGCAACGTCACCGCCGCGACAATCCCCGCCAAGATTGCAAGCACCGTGCGCCAGTCATAGCCCTGCACCAACCACGCGGCTAAAGGCGACATCGTCACCGGCGCCATCCCCATTCCGGCCGACACCAGCGACACCGCCAGCGCGCGCTGCGTGCTAAACCACCCCGTCACCGTCGCCATCAACGGCGCAAAGAACGCAGCCACCGACCCCCCGACCAAAACGCCAAAGCATATCTGAAACGTCAAAAGCGACGTCGCTTGCCCCGCCAGCCACAAACTGGCCGAGAACAGCGCCGCCCCCGCCATCACCACGGGCCGCGCACCAAACCGATCCGACAGAGCCCCCCAAACCATCGCCATCGCCGCCATCGCCAGAAACGCAAAGGTCATTGCCGCTGAAATGCCCGTCCGCGACCAGCCCGTCGCCTCGACCATCGGTGTCAGCAATACCGGCAGTGAGAACAGCGCCCCCATCGCCACGCAGCCCATCACACCGCCCGCCGCCACGATCACCCAGCGATACCCAGAATCCGCCATGCCAATCCTCCGCCATCAAGCAACTGCGACAACCTGCCGCTTGTCCCGCTCCACATAGTTTGATATCAATATAAAATGCAACAATCAAGCCTCCCCATCGAAACCGTTCTTCAGATCCGCGATCAATGCCTGTGCCTTGCCGCCCAACGCGCGGCGCGCAAACTGGCCCGCCGCTTTGACCGCCTGTTCGCGCCGTTGGGCCTGACCAATGGCCAGTTTTCCATGTTGGTGGCGCTCAGCGGCCAATGGCAGCCGCGCATGGGGGAGTTGGCCGAGTTTCTGGCGATGGATGCCACCACCATGACCGCCGCCGCCAAAACCTTGGAGAAGCGCGGCCTGCTAGAACTGATCGCAGATCAAACCGACGCCCGCGCCCGCCGCCCGGTGCTGATCGAGGCGGGGCGCGTTCTTGTCGGGCAGGCGGTTCCGCTCTGGCGCGCCGAGCATGGCAAGCTTCACGCCGAACTGGCCGAAACCCAAGCCTCAACCGATCCCAAAGCCTTGGCACGGCTGTTGTCGCAGCTTGGTTGAACGGGGCTTAGCCAGAAACTTTCTCGGGCTCGACGGTTTCCAACGGCGGTTCAGACCGCTCTTCCAACCCGCCACGCTCGGCCCCCGGCAACAGCGTCTCAAATGCGGGTTTGCCCAAAATCTCGGCGAATTTCACGATCAGCTTCTGATCGACCTCGGCCGTCAACTCCCGCGCCCGCGCCACATAGGCAACATTCTCAAAGTTGGGAATCTTCGGATCATAATGATCGGCCATCGCGCGCATGATCTTCTGATCCGCCACATGATAGACCTGCCGCATGGCTTCGGCCTGCTCAGGTGTCGCCCCCAAAGCCTCAAACGCAGAGCGCCCCATGCGGATCGAACTGTCATAAGTTTCGCGGATGATATCCCGGCACCCTGCCGCCCACAGATCATAAACATGGTTACGATCCACCGCCCGCGCGATCACATGCAGGTTCGGATAGGCGGCCACGGCATGGCGCACCATTTCGGTGATCTGGTCGCGATCATCGATCGCAACCACCAGTAACTTGGCCTCGGTAATTCCCGCCGAATGTAGAATATCGGGGCGGGAGGCATCGCCGAAATAGGCCTTCACGCCGAATTTAGCCATCATTTCCAGTTGCTTGCTGCTGAAGTCAATCACTGTCGTATGATAGCCAGCGGCCCGAAGCATCCGGTTAACCAAGCCGCCAACACGGCCGATCCCTGCGATGATGATATGGCTTGGGTCGGTGATCTCATCGGCCTCACGCTGCGCAGTCTCGGCAAAGCGGGGTGCTATCACCTTGTCGTAAAAAATGAACAACCCCGGCGTCAGCAGCATCGACAACGCCACGATCAACAGCAGCTTATCGGCAATCTCGGGCGGCAACACGGCGGAAGACACCATCAGTGAGATCAGCACAAAGCCAAACTCCCCCGCCTGCGCTAAGGCCAGCCCAAACAGCCACTTATCTGCCGCAGCCAAGCGGAAGATCCGTCCCAGCACCAGCAAAACCAGCACCTTCACCGCGATCAGCCCGACCGTAAGCGCCAAAATCTGCCCCAGATTGCCCCAGAGCAGTGCGAAATTCACCCCCGCGCCGACGGTCATGAAAAACAACCCCAGCAGCAGCGCCTTGAACGGGTCAATGTCCGACTCCAACTCGTGGCGATACTCGCTGTTGGCCAACACCACCCCCGCCAAGAACGTCCCCAAGGCCGGCGACAACCCCACCAGCGTCATCAGCAAAGCGATGCCAATCACCATCATCAGCGCGGTCGCCGTGAACAACTCATGCAACTGCGCCGAGGCCACAAACCGGAACACCGGCCGCGTCAAATAGCTACCGCCCAAAACCACGCCAACAATCGCAGCGACATTGACCAGCGCCACCTGCCAGCCGTTCATCCCGGCGACCAGCGTGAACGCCTCAGCATGATCGGTGACGCTATGGCTGCCCTGCAATTCCGGCAAGGCCAGCAGCGGGATCAGCGCCAGCATCGGGATCACCGCAATGTCCTGCGTCAACAGCACCGCGAAACTGGCTTGCCCTGCATCGCTTTTCATCAAACCCTTCTCGCCCAGGGTCTGCAACACAATCGCGGTCGATGACATCGCCAGCACCAGCCCCACCGCCAGCGCCACCGACCAGACCTGCCCCACCAGCATCGCCACAGCCATCACCGCCATCACGGTCAGCACGACCTGCCCCCCGCCAAGCCCCAGCAACCGCGCCCGCATCGCCCACAGGTTTTTCGGCTCCAGCTCCAGCCCGACCAGAAACAGCATCATCACCACGCCGAACTCGGCAAAATGCTGGATCGACACCAGATCCACCTGCAAAATCGCTAGCACGGGGCTGATCAAGATCCCCGCGATCAGATAGCCCAGCACCGACCCAAGCCCAAGTCGCGCCGCAATCGGCACCGCAAACACCCCGGCGACAAGAAAGATGAAGGCCAGCAACAGAAAGTCGGTCATGAACGCATCCTTTTGGGGTGGCCCGTTCTACGCGAGAATCGTTACCGCAAACAGCCGATTTTTGAGAAAAATCGTGGCCCCGCCCCAGCGGAGCCACTTGCGTGCCGAAGCGGCGCATCTCTGGATCATCTGCCGCAATATCAGGCGGTCAAACCGCGGTGGGCGCAGGCGCGCCACCCTCAAACCGATTGCCATGGCGGTAATCGCAAGGCGCTTCCTGCATCTGCAAATGCAATGCCGTCCCGGTGTAAGGATGCGCCCGCGCGACATCCTCGTCGAACTCGATTCCAAGCCCCGGAGCCGTTGGCGGCAGGATATAGCCATCCTCCCATTTCAAGCTGTGCTTGATCAGCTTCAGATGAAATTCTCCTCCGGTCTGAATCGTCTCGGCCATCAGGATATTCGGGATCGACACCGCGAAATGCACATTCGCCGCCCATTCCACCGGCCCTGCATACAAATGCGGGGCCATCTCGGCATTGAACACCTCGGCCATCGCGGCGATCTTCTTCGCCTCCCAGATGCCGCCCACACGCCCCAAGGCAGGCTGCAAAATCTTCACCCCGCCATGCCGCAACAGCGCGCCAAACTCGGCCTTTGTGGTCAGCCGTTCCCCGGTCGCCAGCGGCACCCGGACCGAGCGCGCCACTTCGGCAAACTCCGCCAGATTGTCCGGCGGGATCGGTTCTTCATACCACAAGGGGTTATACGGCTCGATCGCCACCCCCAACCGGATCGCCCCCGGCGTGGTAAATTGCCCATGCGTGCCGAACAACAGATCAGCCTTGTCGCCCACCGCCTCACGGATTTTGCGGCAGAACTCGACCGAGCGCGAAATATCCGACATCGCAGGTTCATGCCCGCCTCGAATAGTGTAGGGACCAGCCGGGTCGAACTTCACCGCCGTGAACCCCTGCTGCACACACAAAGCCGCAGCTTCGGCAGCCATATCGGCATTCACCCAGAAATCCTCCGGAATCTCACCGGGCTGCGGGTAAAGATAGGTGTAGGACCGCACCTTCTCATTCATCATCCCGCCCAAAAGCGCCCATACGGGGCGATCCCGCGCTTTGCCCAGAATGTCCCAGCAGGCAATCTCCAGCCCCGAAAACGCCCCCATAACCGTAGGGTCAGGACGCTGCGTGAACCCCGCCGAATAGGCACGTCGATACATCAACTCGATATTCTCTGGGTTCTCGCCCAGCATATGCCGCTCGAACACATCATGGATCACCGCATCCATCGCGCGTGGCCCCACGGTCGAGGCATAGCACTCGCCATAGCCGACGATGCCGTTATCCGTGGTCAGCTTCACAAATGTCCAATAGCGCCCGCCCCAGCCCGGTGCGGGCGGGGCCACGGTGAAAATCTCCAGATCTCTCAGCTTCATTAATCACCCCCTGTTTGGGGTCAGGCTAGCTTAGGGTCGCGGCGCTTCGCGCGTTCGCGCGACAAAGATTAGCAAACCCGCGACCATAATTGTCGCAGACAGCAGAAACGGCGCGCCCGGAAGGTAAAACGGCGCGGTGGCAGAGGTGAAAATCCCAAACACCCAAGTCATCACCAAAGGGGCCACGATCATCGCCAAGGCGTTCAGTGACGAATTCACCCCCTGCAACTCGCCCTGCTGATTTTCCGGCACAGCCCGTGACATCATCGCCTGCAAACTCGGCCCGGTCACCCCGCCCAAAGCCGCAATCGGCGTGAACACCAGCGCCCAAAACCCCGAGGTGGCAAGGCCGTAAAACCCATAACACACCACCTCCAGCCCCATCCCCACCGCCGCCGTGCGCCGCTCGCCTATTCGTCGGACCATCGGCGCCACCAGCAGCGCCTGTGTCAACGCCATGCACACCCCGAACCCGGCCAAAGCAAAGCCGATCCATTGCGCATCCCAGCCAAAGGCCGCCTTGCTGTAATAGGCCCAGATCGAAGGCCAAACGTTAAACGTCACCGCATAAAGGAAGCTGACCAGCAGCAGCGGCTTCAACCCCGGCAAGGTGCGGATGGCGCGCAGCGCGGCCAAAGGATTAGCCCGTCCCCAAGTAAAGCCGCGCCGATGCTCATTTGCCAAACTCTCCGGCATCACAAACCAGCCAAACACCAGATTGGCCAGAGCCAACCCCGCCGCCGCCCAGAACGGCGCGCGGGTATCAATCCCGGCCAGCAGCCCGCCCAACATCGGCCCCGCCACAAAGCCAATGCCAAACGCAGCCCCAATCAGCCCAAACCGTTTCGCCCGCTGATCGGGTGTGGAAATATCTGCCACATAAGCATTCGCGGTTGAATGCGTCGCCGCTGCCACCCCTGCGATAATCCGTGCCGTCAGCAACAGCCAAACCGTATGCGCTAAAGCCATCGCGACATAATCCAGCGCCATCACCGCCAAAGACACCAGCAACACTGGCCGCCGCCCGTAGCGATCCGACAGGTTGCCCACCAAAGGCCCGCACAGAAACTGCATCACCGCGAAAGAGGTCGCCAAAAGCCCGCCCCAAAGGGCTGCCTCGCCCAAGCCAGAATGGGTGACGGATTCCATCAGATCCGGCATCACCGGAAAGATCAGCCCAATGCCAATCGCATCCAGCGCCACCGTGAACAGAATGAACAGCAAACTCAGATTGGTGCGGGCAAACATGCAGACCTCAAATCAAATAGATGTCCGACATACCGCAAGCTCCCGACAATTCGACTAAAATTGACATCCTCTGTGAGCAAATATCTCACGGGGGTCTGGGGGTGTAAAACCCCCACTGCAACGCATCAACCAAACCGCCGAATCAGGTCCGTAATCGCCTCCGCCAACAGC